>JAIPBM010000015.1 GCA_021739695.1 Flavobacteriales bacterium
CTTGGACCTGCTTACGCAATGGGAAAAATCCTTGAGCGAAATGGCTTGAAGATGGAAGACATGGACGTGATTGAATTCCATGAGGCATTTGCCGGACAGATTCTAGCAAACATTGCGGCTCTTGCATCTGATGAGTTCTGCCAAGAAAATATTGGCCTCGACAAAGCTGTTGGCCAGATTCCAATGGACAAAATGAACCTGTGGGGCGGATCGCTTTCCATCGGCCATCCATTCGGAGCTACTGGTGCGAGAATCGTGACCACCACAGCTAACCGCTTGATTGCGGAAGGCGGCAAATACGGTCTATTGGCCGCTTGTGCTGCCGGTGCGCACGGTCATGCATGTATTTTGGAACGATACGAATCATGAGACTATTATCAATCATTCTACTCTCAGTAAGCCTTCAACTGAAAGCTCAGATTATTATTGAACCGTACGTTACGGGAGAATATAGAGACGATGTGGTTTATATCGGAACGTATCAATCGCCAGGCAATTGTTCGTTTAATGATGGTACCGATTTCACGTTTGACTTCTCGAACTTATTCCTTCCAGATGGAATGGAATTCGCGTTGATCGTAGATGCACCAGACCCGTCCAATGTTTCATTGATGAATGGTTGGCTTCCTGTAAGCGTAGGCGATTCAACCGTTTTCACATCCTCATCACAAGGACTTGGAATCACCGCAGCCAGTGGCCCTGCTACCATCAATTTTCATATTCGAGCAATAGGAACACCAACAACATCTGGTCAGGAATATCCCTGCTGGATTGATGAAGGTGTAACCGAAGCCCTTTGCGGAAACATCTACTCCCTTTATCAAGGAGAAAGTCTGGTTCCGTGTTTAGTTGCTCCCTCTGTTGGCATAGATGACGTTGAAATTCCAACAATCAGCATTGAACTGAACCAACTTGGATTATCAATAACCACTGACGAAAGTGGTCTTGTTTCCGCTTTTGGCTTGGATGGCCGTCAACTAATCTCTAAACAAGTTGACACTGGTTTTACATTCCTTACTCTTGCTTCACTCGCAACGGGAACATATGTTGTTCGGTTTGAAGGAGAAAAGAATACCATTTCAAAGAAAATATTACTTCAATAAGAGTAAAGGCGATTGATTGGCGAATAACGATTAACGAACAGCGATTTACGATTGATGACACCGCAGGAACTTGAAGACAGGTTGATCGCCTTTGCAGTTTCCATCGTTCGGATAACGGAAAAGATGTCAAATTCATACGCTTCGCGATACTATGCTAACCAACTGTTACGAAGCGGGGCTTCTCCAGCGTTAAATTATGGAGAGGCCAGATCAGCCGAATCAACAAAAGACTTCATTCATAAAGTGAACATCATTATTAAAGAGTTGAGGGAAAGCTTCATTTGTTTGAAGATCATTGAGCAGACAAATCTTCATTCAGAAATGAGTGTTATTCAGACAGCAAAATTAGAATGCAACGAACTGATTTCCATTTTCGTGGCAAGTGTAAACACCGCAAAAAAGAAACAATAGGAGTAACGTGAATCGACTGCAAACAATCGCAATTCGTTAATCGATAATCGTTATTCGCAAATTGAATACTATGAAAATGAGGGACGAAGAACGATTAACGATTGAAAATATAATTACCAATTGGAAGAAAAGCGTTCTCGGAAAAATAAATCACACCAATAACATCTATCGATTCCAGCCATTCACAATTCGTTAATCGATAATCGTTATTCGCAAATTGAATACTATGAAAAATAAGTACGTTGAAATAGAAAAACGAAACGGCATTGCCATCATTTGGATGGACGAGCAAGACTCGAAGATCAACAAGATCGGGCCGGATATGATCGACACCTTCAATCCGATGATGGATGAATTGGAGAAAGATCCTGAGGTGCGAGCTGCTGTGATGATCAGTCGCAAGAAGGACTTCATCGCGGGAGCAGACATTGAAGCTTTTGCCAATGTGAAGAAGGAAGGCGATTGGCAACCCATTGCCAAGAAAGGTCACGAGATTCTTGATCGACTTTCTAAAAGCAAAAAACCTGTTGTGGCCGCCATCAATGGTGCCTGCATGGGCGCTGGATTGGAGATTGCCTTGGCATGTGCCGCTCGCGTTGCTTCGGATAGTCCGAAAACAATCATGTCGCTACCCGAAGTGAAACTCGGTCTGCTGCCTGGCGGTGGCGGAACGCAACGACTTCCACGTTTGGTTGGTATTCAGAAAGCATTGGACATGATGCTTACCGGCAAAAACGTGTTTGCCTATCCTGCCAAGAAAATGGGATTGGTTGACCGAATTGCAACCAAAGAAGCCTTGCTCGATGCAGCCATTGTTCTCGCAAATGAGATTGCGAAGCGACCGCTCAAAAGAGAAGACAAGCGTTCGGGAATGGAGAAATTCCTTGAAGGAAATCCGATCACGCGCGGCATCATTTTCAAGAAGGCGAAGGAGATGGTTGACCGTCAGACGAACGGAAATTATCCAGCTCCTTACGAGATCATGGAATGTGTAAAAGTCGGAATGAGTTCGGGCGAAAAAGCGGGTTATGCCGAAGAGGTGAAACGCTTCGAAAAACTCATCCTCACGCCAGAGAGTTTCCAGCTTCGTGGCATTTTCTTCGCCATGACGGAAAAGAAGAAAAATCCGCAGGCCGCATTGGCACGCAAAACCGACACCATGGCCATGGTCGGTGCTGGTTTCATGGGTGCAGGAATTGCACAGGTTTCTGCCGCTAGGGATGTTCGAGTACTACTCAAGGACATCAAGCAGGAAACATTGACCCAAGCACGCAAAACCATTTGGGGCGACATTGGCAAGCGCGTGCAGCGCAAGGCGATGAACCAATTAGATGCCGACCGATTGATGAACCGCATCAACGGACAGCTCGATTACAACAATTTTGACAAGGTTGATGTGTTGATTGAAGCAGTCTTCGAAGACCTCAAAATCAAACATATTGTAATGAAAGAATGCGAGGAGCATTTGAGCAAGGACGCGATTTTCGCTTCCAACACCTCCGCACTTCCGATCAGCGAAATCGCGAAAGCAAGTAAACGACCTGAGCAGGTAATTGGGATGCACTACTTCTCCCCTGTTCCGAAAATGCCGTTGTTGGAAATCGTGGTGACAGATCAAACTGCTGATTGGGTCACGTCAACTTGCTACGACCTTGGTGTCCGTCAAGGAAAGACCGTGATCGTTGTGAAGGATGGTCCTGGTTTCTACACCACACGTATCCTTGCTCCGCTTTTGGGCGAAGCTCTAAACATGCTGGAAGAAGGTGCGGATGCCCTTCAGATAGATAAAGTGCTGAAGAAGTTCGGTTTCCCAGTTGGACCGATAACCTTGATGGACGAAGTTGGAATTGACGTTGGCGCGCACATCATGAGTGGTGAGTTGATGCAGCATTTCGTTTCCACCAGAAAAGGAGTGAAAGTTTCTCAGGCGATGAAGAAGATGTTCGATGCCGGATACCACGGTCGCAAGAACAAGAAAGGCTTCTATCAATATGATGAGAACGGCAAGAAGAAGCGCGAACTCGACCCTAACGTTTATAGCTTTTTCGGGGGCAACACCCGCAAGCAGTTTGACGAGAAGGAAATGTATGAGCGCATTGGCATGAGCATGGTAAGCGAAGCCGCTTTGTGTCTTCAAGAAGGCATCATTGCCAATCCGTTGGATGGCGATGTGGGTGCTGTTTTCGGACTCGGCTTCCCTCCTTTCCGTGGCGGACCGTTCCGTTACATGGACACACTTGGAGCGCAAGCAACGGTTGACATCTTCAACCGATTGGCAGCGAAACATGGCGAGCGTTTCCTTCCGCCTCAGATCATTGTTGATAAGGCGAAGGCGGGAGAGAAGTTCTATCAATAGACCGCCAAACCAAATGAAAGAAAAGCCGAGGCAATTGCTTCGGCTTTTTTGTTCGTCATGAGTTAAAAGAACATTGTAATTTACTGATTTGAATATCCAAGAGCTAACGCAAAACTGCAACCTGTTCCATGCTCTTCAGTGCGTAAAACACATCTATAACAAGTTATTTATTAATCTGACATCTTACTTTACGGAAGAAATTGCGACATTCATCTGTTCGTTTTCAGGTATCCATCGCAAATGCTTCGTCCCTCCCACTTTTTTGTTGCTGCATTAGGGCTTGCGCTTTTCCATGGCAGCTTGGCCAAGGCAGATGGAATTCAATTCATTGAGAATCTCGGGCAATGGAATTCGAAGGTGCTTTACAAGGTAGACATCCCCTCTGGAGCACTTTTTCTAGAGAAGGACGGTTTCACCTATTCGTTACTGGAACGGGAGACGCACCACCATCCACATGTGCAACATCCCGAATCGACCATGCTGAGGGGGCACGCTTTCAGAATGAAATTCGAACAGGCATCGGATGCGGTTCAGCACGCAGGAGATCACAAGAGCTCAAACTATCGAAACTACTTTATCGGAAACGACCCCGACCAATGGAAATCGTGGGTCTATGCTTATGCCGAAGTGAACTACACATCGCTCTATGATGGCATTGACCTCAAGGTCTATTCCCATAACGGTAGTCTGAAATATGATCTGATAATCGCACCCAATGCAAACCCCAACACCGTTGCCATGCATTACGAAGGATTGGACGATATGCGGGTGCTTGCAAGTGGCGATCTGAAACTCACCACCTCCATCATGGATGTTTTCGAGAAAAGTCCTGTTGCATTTCAGGTGATTGACGGACTGCGGAAAGACGTTGCATGCAAATTCAAACTCGAAGGAAAGCGCGTTTCATTTGAGTTCCCCAACGGCTATGACGAAAACCATGAACTCGTCATCGACCCTCAGTTGGTTTTTGCCTCCTACACCGGTTCTACCACCGATAATTTCGGAAGCACCGCCACGTTCGACAACAACGGGAACCTTTATGGGGCGGGAACAAGCTTCGGCTCAGGTTACCCTGTAACCACGGGAGCCTATACCCAACCAGCAGCTGGCAATACCGATATCGGCATCAGTAAGTTCAGTGCCGATGGCTCTACCTTATTGTATTCCACTTTTGTTGGTGGCGCCCATGCCGAATCGGTGAACAGCCTTATTGTAAACAGCAATGATGAACTCTATCTGTTGGGAACATCCAGTAGCTTGGACTATCCCTTAAGCACCACGGCATTCCAATCTACCAATGGCCGAGGGCAAGCCGTCAATTGGTCTGCATTGCCACCTTCCGGTTTTTCGTATGGCTATGGAATTGAACATGCCTTGGGATGCGACATCGTAATAACCAGATTAGCTGCTGATGGCTCCAATATCCTATCGTCAACCTTTGTTGGTGGAACCGATAATGACGGCCTGAATCCGAACACCATCCTGTACTATAATTACGGAGACCCCTTCAGAGGAGAGATAAACATTGATGCTGCCGGAAACGTGTATGTGGCCAGTTCTACCGAATCGGCCGATTTTCCTGTGACCGCAGGATCGGCTCAACCCAACATTGGAGGCGGCCGCGATGGCGTGGTTTTTAAGATGAATCCGAACCTAAGCACCATGCTTTGGTCCACATTCATTGGAGGTTCTTCAACAGATAATGCCTATTCCGTTCAGCTGAGTTCGTCAGGAGAAGTGGTGGTGGCTGGAGGAACGATCAGCAGCAATTTCCCTACAACTTCAGGCACACTTTTTCCTAATTCTCTCGGTCAGGCTGATGGATGGGTCACGAAAATCGCGCCTAACGGAAGTACTTTCAACGCATCTACCTTCATCGGAACGAACAAATACGACCAGGTCTATTTTGTGCAACTTGACCCCGATGACAATATTTTCCTTTTGGGCCAAAGCCTTGGCAATATCCCAACAACACCTGCAACGGTTTACAGCAATCCTAGCAGCGGGCAGTTCATCCAAAAATTGGACAATTCTCTGAGTACAGTTCTCGTATCTACTACCATCGGAACAAGCAGTGGTTCCATCGATTTTTCGCCCACGGCATTTCTGGTGAGCAACTGCTACCAGATATTTCTTTCCGGTTGGGGTGGTTCTACCAATCGGGAAGTTGGCAATGCAACTCAAAGCACAACCGTTGGGCTTCCCATTAGTTCCGATGCATTTCAGTCTACCACAGATGGCAGTGATTTCTACCTGATGATGCTCGAAAAAAACGTGGAAAGTCTGATCTACGGAACATTTTTCGGAGGTGCTCAAAGTGATGAACACGTTGATGGAGGCACGAGCCGATTTGACAAGAACGGAGTGGTCTATCAGGCCGTGTGCGCTGGTTGTGGCAATCATGATGATTTTCCGACAACACCTGGGGCTTGGTCCAACACAAACAATTCTAGCAATTGCAATTTGGGTGTGTTCAAATTCGACCTTAATCAGGTTATTGCTGTTCCTGCGTTCAACGTGCTTCTCGAAAATTGTGAGTATCCCCTCGAAGTTGAATTCAGCAACACGAGTTCGGGCGCCAATACCTTTTTATGGGATTACGGAGATGGAGTAGTTTCTACCGCATTCGATGGCAGTCACTTTTATGCTGACCCAGGAAGTTATGAGGTAAGCTTATTGGCTTCCGATTCTGCGGGATGCCTGACACCCGACTCCGCCACCTTACAATTCGATATTCCCATTCCACCGGTGATCTTGGCTTTTGGAACAGACACCATCTGCGCATTAGACACGGTGCCTCTAGGTGTTGATGGCGTGGGAATAGCAAGTTATGAGTGGATTCCTCCCGGGTCATTGGATGACCCATATTCAACCCAACCCAATGCAAACCCAACAGAAACCACGGTCTATACCGTATTGGCAACCGACTCTATCGGATGCACCGTTTCTCAAGAGGTCATTGTTTACGTATCAGACCCTCCTCCGCTTGATGCAGGGGAAGATGCATATCTGCAACCAGGAGTTTACGGAGAGTTGACCCCAAATGTGAATCCTGGAAACATCGTTGAATGGACGCCTCCTGAAGGATTGAGCTGCACAGATTGCCCGAATCCGATTGCCAATCCGGAAGAAACCACCACTTACTATATTCTTGTGACCGATGAGCTGGGTTGCACCAACACGGATTCCGTAATCGTATACGCCTACCCGACCATCTATGTGCCTAATGCATTCACTCCTGGCGGAAACAACAAAAACCCCATATTCTACGCCTATGGAAGAGGAATTGCAGATTTCACGTTGACCATTTATAGCCGCTGGGGACAGGTGATTTTCCAAAGTACCGATCTAGACACAGGTTGGGATGGAACCATGAACGGCACCGATGTGCAAACGGGTGTGTACATCTGGAGCCTGAAATACACCACTGATATTGAGCCGCTTACCATACACACAGACATTGGGCATGTCACCCTTCTCAGAAACGTGTATTAGTCGATTTATGCCTAAAGTGTGAATGCTGGACGATAAGTTAAAGCACAATTACGCATCTTCGCAGTAAATCGCATCTATCATGAAAAATAACCTTGTTTATCCCGTCTTGCTGCTTGCAATTATCCACCTTTTTGGTTGTAGCAGTAAATCGGAAAAACCAGCTGAACCGGAAGTTGCCCAAACAGATCAGCCAGCGGCTGTAACCGGAAACGCCCAAAAAGGTCAATCGTTGTATGTGGTGTGCTCAACTTGCCATGGCCCACAAGCTGATGGAATGCTTGCATTGGGCGCTCCTGCCTTAGCAGATCAAGAGCCTTATTACTTGCATCAACAGTTGCAGAACTTCAGAACCAACAAGCGTGGTATTCATGAAAAAGATGTGTTTGGCGCTCAAATGGCACCTATGGCAAAAACGCTGAATGGAGAAGGAATTGACGATGTGATCGCTTACATCAAAACCATGCCTTCTCCCAAAGTAGTACCAACGATGGCGGGAGGCGATGCCGAGAACGGGAAAGCCTATTACAACATGATCTGTGGCGCATGTCACGGCCCAGGTGCTGTTGGGATTGAGTCGCTGCATTCACCTCGATTGGTCGGTCTTCAGGATTGGTATGTGGAACGTCAGCTCAATAACTTCCGACAAGGAGTACGTGGTACGGTTGATGGAGACACATACGGTGCGCAGATGCAGCAGATAGCCTTGTCAATTCCAGATGATAAAACAGTGAGCGACCTCATCGCGTACATCAATTCGCTGAGCGCTGAATGAGAAACTCGCTCGCAGGAATCGTTTTTCTGTTAGCGGCCATTTCGTTCGCCCTTTCATCCTGCGAAAAAGATATTGTTCCGAATGATGCGGAGGGTACACAAGAAATAGTCTCCACCTCTAACGGTGAATTCGAACTCTGCAAAAACTGTCCGCCAGGATTTGAGCTGACGGATGAAGGCATTTGCAAACTCCGTTCGCTTTATCAGCAATATGCTTCTCTTACAGATCAAGGCGTTGGAGGGTTGAAAACTGCACTTCCTGAATTCCGAGACGGTTTCACCCCGCAACAGATAGACCTTGGCCGCTACCTTTTCTTCGACCCCATTCTTTCTAAAGATGGAACAATAAGTTGCGCTTCGTGCCATCAACTCGAAAAAGCGTTCAGCGATGGCTTGGCAACTAGTGTTGGAATTGGCGGGCAAGAGGTAAAACGTGGGGCGCCAAGTTTGTGGAACGTGGCCTTCCTCAAACTTTTCTTTTGGGATGGACGAGCCACAACCTTGGAAGAACAGATGCAGGGTCCGCTTTTCGCAGAAAACGAAATGGGAACAACGCCTCATAATTTGCGTGAGACCATCAACTCCATTCCCAATTATGGCAAAATGTTCCGCGTAGCGTTTCCAGAACGGAATGAGGCCAAAATCCAGTTGGAAGAAATCTATACGGCTTTGGCAGCTTTTCAGACATCGCTCATTTCTCTCAATAGCCGCTACGACCAATACGCGCACGGTTTTCATGGCGCGTTGAATCCGCAGGAAATTGAAGGAATGAATGTGTTCCGTTCGTTTGTGGCCCGCTGTGCCGAATGCCACACGCCACCGCTTTTCACTAATCAGCAACTGGCTGTTCTGGGAACGCCAGAGCCTGAAGGACGCGAGTTGGATCCAGGAGCGCAGGTTCCTTACAACGATGTTTCGCTGCGGGCAGGATTCAAAATTCCGAGTCTGAGAAATGTGGCGCTAACCGCTCCATACATGCATTCGGGTAGGTTTAAAACACTTCGCGAAACAGTAGAATTCTACACCAAGGGTCGCGGCCATGCCGTTCCCGAAGGAGAAAATCTCTACTTGCATTGGCACATTTGGGAGCCCGAGCTCTCAGATAACGAGTTAGATCGACTCGTAGATTTCCTCCAAACACTTACGGATGAAAGCTTTATGCCAAAACGTCCAGATCGATTACCTTCATCGCCTTGATAAAAATCAACTCTCTCAAAACACCATGAAAAAAGCCATCATTTGGATCATTGTAAGCGCACTCGTCTTCGCGATCGGTGTCTATTTCGGTAAAGTAAAATTCTCAGCTTCTGGCCCTGCCGCCCCTCCCCCAACCTTCTTTGAAGGTGGCGATGGAACAATGGCTGTTGATCTTTCAGAGAAAAACGTTATCGAAGTAAAGGATGGCCAATCTATCCAAGAAGCTGTTGGAAAGGCAAATCCGGGTGACCTAATCCGTGTTTATCCTGGAACGTATCACGAATGCGTCTACATCGATAAGGACAACATAACGCTTCAAGGCGTTATCCAAAAAGGGAATTGGCCAACATTGGATGGAAGTAAGGACGGTGAGAAAGTCTTGAATGATGCGATTCTCTATTCGGGGTCGAATATGCTGATCGAGAACTTCAAGATCGTTCAGTACAAGGGTAACGGCATCATGGGTCAGGCAGGAAACAACTTCCTCATTCGCAACAATTGGATCATCGAATCAGGTGTTTACGGCATCTTCCCAGAATTCGGGAAAAATGGTCTTATCGAGCACAACATTCTTAGCGGAATTGCGGATGCAGCCATTTACGTTGGCATGTGCGACAACATTGATGTGAAGTACAACGAGGTATACGAAAGTGTGGCTGGAATTGAGATTGAGAACTGCCGTCATGCTTTGGTAGAAGGCAATTACACACACGATAACACAGGCGGAATCCTCGCCTTTATCACTCCTGGACTTCCCATCAAAACCTGCTTTGATGTGATCATCCGAAACAACTTCGTTGTAAACAACAACCACGAGAATTTCGGAAAACCGGGCGCCATCATATCGTTGCTTCCTAAAGGAACAGGGATTATTGTAATGGCTGCTGATGATGTGGTGATTGAGAACAACATCATTACCGGAAACGGAAACACGGGAATAGCAATTACCGACCTGAGTTTTGGTTCTCAATTATCGAAAGATACTGCGGTTGAACCAAATCCTGACCGTGTGGTGATTCTGGACAACGTGATGTATGGAAATGGAGAAAACCCAGTGGCTGACATTAAAGCGGCCATGGCTACTCAAATGGACACGAAAGGTCCAGACATTCTTGCTTACGGAGGCGGTGTTGGAAGTTGCATCCGTAATCGGGACATGTACCGAACATGGGGATTGGAAAATTATGCAAGTTGTGAATTGGCCAGTACTGCTAACGTAAAATCGTACTTGTTGGCGGAACCGGTCGCACCTAGAGAATTGGAGACGGATGAAAAAGGAAAGATGGCCTATTACGGAGTTTGCTCTGGTTGCCATGCCTACGATGTCCGCATGATCGGGCCTCCTGTTCAAGCCATTCAAGCCATGTACAAAGACAATCCGCAAGGCTTGGCCGACTACATAGCCAATCCTGTTCGTAGACGTGAGGATTATCCGGAAATGCCGCCTCAGAATTACTTGACAGAAGAAACCCGTTTAGCCGTTGCTGAGTTCATGCTCAACTTCGAAAAGAAAAAATAATCAACCCAACCCCAAATGACCATCAACCATAAACTTCTCAGCATAGCGGCAAGCGCTATGCTGTTTACTTCATGCGCCCAACCCAAACTGAGCTCCGAAGAACTTCACAAGAAGTTGCAAGAGGAGATGATCGCGGTGCAGGAAGGTGGCGTGATTGAGATTCCTGAAGGAACATACGAGTTCACGAGCGATCTTTCTATGCGCGATGTGAAAAACGTGACCATAAAAGGTGCGGGAATGGATAAGACCATCATCAACTTCGGTAAACAGACCGATGGCGCACAGGGTTTTTATATCAAAGCTGATGGCGTGACCATTTCTGACATGACCATTCAGGATTTGAGTGGTGATGGAATCAAAGTGCACGAAAGCAAGAATGTGACCATCCGAAACGTGAAGGTTGAATGGACAAATGGTTCTTCCTCAGCTAACGGTGCCTATGCGCTTTATCCTGTGCTCTGCGATGGATTGTTGATTGAGAAATGCACGCTCACAAATGCGAGCGATGCAGGGATTTACGCAGGACAAAGTCGCAACGTGATTCTTCGCGACAATTACGCTTCCATGAACGTGCAGGGAATTGCGATTGAAAACTGCTCGTTTGTGGATGTTTACAACAACACTTGCGAAGGAAATGCCTGCGGAATCGCGTTCTACAACCTTCCAGACCTCATCGAAAAGCAAGGAACAAACGTTCGTATCCACGACAACATCATCCGAAACAACAACCACGATAACTTCGGAAATCCGGGGGCAATTGTAGGAGTTCTTCCAGGCGGAACAGCAAGCTTCATCTTGGCAGGAAGAAACATTGAAATGGATCACAACACCTTCTCAAATCACAAAACCACCAGCACGGGCATCATCAGCTACCAATTGACGGAGCGTCCGTATGAAGACAGCCTCTTCTACCCTTTCTCAACTGGAATCAACGTTCACGATAACATCTACGAAGACCAAGAACCGATGCTGCCAGACACCACAAAACGTTTGGGTAAGCTGATGGCCTCGTTGTTCGGAGCAAAATCGCCTCATATCGTTTATGATGGCATTTTCGATCCTGCGCTTATCAACATGGAAACCATGACCATTGCGCCTGAGGACATGATCTGCATCAAGAACAACAACACAACTTTCTGCAACTTCAATGCTCCTAGCAACTTTCAAGACCTGAGTACGGAATTGGAAGGCTTTGATTGCGAACATCCAAGACCAGAATCTCCTGTCAAAGAAGAAATCTGATGAACGGAAAAACAGTCGTCATCACAGGCGGAAACGCGGGAATCGGCAGAGCCACCGCCATTGATCTTGCCAAGAAAGGTGCAAATGTGGTGATCACATCTCGCTCAGAAGACAAAGCGAAAGAAGCGGTTGCGGAGATCAAGAAATCGTCAGGAAACGAGAAGGTTGATTTTGTGACCATTGACCTGAGTTCGCAGAAATCAGTTCGCGAAGCGGCAGAAAAAGTGAGAACGAAATGTCCAAAGATTGATGTCTTGATCAATAATGCCGGATGCTATGTTTCTGACCTGCAACTGAATGTTGATGGGTTGGAAATGCAGTTCGCCACGAATCATTTGGGACATTTTCTACTGACCAATCTGTTGATGGACAATCTGAAAGCCGCAGGAAAAGCGCGCATCGTCAACCTCGCATCGATTGCCCACAAATCAACCCGTGAACTGGACCTCAACGACATCAATTTCGAAAAGTCTGGTTATGGCGGTTGGAAATCGTATTCGCGTTCCAAGTTCTGCAACATCCTTTTCACAAAAGAATTGGCCAAGCGATTGGAAGGAACGGGCATCACTGCCAATGCAGTTCATCCAGGCGGTGTGCGCACCGAAATTGCCGAAAAGAACGCCAATTGGTTCACAAAACTTGGTTGGATTTTGAGCAAGCCGCTGATGGTTACAGTGGAAGAAGGTGCAAAAACATCCATTCATTTGGCATCATCGCCAGATGTTGAAGGAGAAACAGGCGGTTATTGGGTAAAAAGCAAAAAATTCTTCAGCAATCGCCCATCACAAGAACCCGAAACGGCCAAGGCACTTTGGAAAAAGAGCGAAGAATTGGTTGGTCAGGAATTTCCATTGGGTAATTGATGCGCAAGCTCCTCATCATAGGAATTATTGTTGCTGTTTGGATTGGATGCAGCGAAAAACCGTCTCTTGAAGGTCCTGTGAATGTTCCCATTTCGGGAGATTATTTCAAGAAATTATCCGAGTATCATCTATTCCGAGGCGATCTGAAAAACCTTGAAGCAAATGATGGCGTGCTGCCTTACACACTGAATTCCACTCTCTTCACTGATTACGCTCACAAAGCGCGATTCGTTTGGATGCCTGATGGAAAAGCAGCCGAGTACAATCCAACACGAGAGTTTGATTTTCCTGTCGGAGCTGTTCTCGTAAAAAACTTCTATTATCCGCTTGATTTTAGAGATGAAAGCAAAGGACGAAGGATCATTGAAACGCGGTTGTTAATACATCGCGAAGATGGTTGGGTCGGACTTCCGTACATCTGGAATGAGGAACAAACGGATGCGCAATTGGAATTGGCAGGAGGTCGAACGGATGTTTCGTGGATTCATGATGATGGCACGAAGAAATCCGTCAACTACGTGATTCCGAACAAGAACCAATGCAAAGGCTGCCACGAATACGATAAGGCGATGGTTCCCATCGGGCCGAAAGCCAAGCATTTGAACCGAGATTTTGCATATGCGGATGGAGAAATGAACCAGCTGGAAAAGTGGGTATCGAAAGGTTATCTAGCGAGATTTTCGTCTTCAGAAATAACCCCGAAACTGGCTGTTTGGGATGATGAATCAACCGGCACGTTGGATGAACGCGCCCGAGCTTGGCTCGACATCAATTGTGCGCATTGCCACAATGCGAAAGGTCCGGGAAATACATCAGGTTTCTTCTTGAATATCGAAGAAACAGATTGTACCAAACGTGGTTTCAAGAAGACCAATGTGGCTGCTGGTCGCGGTGGCGGACAGTACATGTACGACATTGCTCCTGGTCAACCCGACAGTTCCATCATGGTTTACAGAATGGAAAGCACCGATCCGGGCATCATGATGCCTGAATTAGGTAGAAAATTGGTGCATGAAGAGGCAATGGTTGTCATTCGCCAATGGATTGCAGAGATGGACGAGAACAAGCCATGCGTCAACTAAGCACAACTCACTATCTTGTCAATTTTATCAACTCAGTAAACTAAATGGCAACAGGAACACCTTGGAAACGACTTGAGAAGAAAACAGGATACGATGCCATCGTCATCGGTTCGGGATTGGGCGCCATGACATTCGGGGCCATTATGGCCAAAATGGGCAAGAAGATCCTGTTGCTCGAAAAACACTACGTTCCGGGCGGTTTCACGCACGTTTTTAAGCGGAAAGAATACGAATGGGACGTGGGAATTCACTACGTAGGAGATGTCCATCATGATTTTACATTCATGAGCATTTTGTTCGACTACATTTCTGACCATCAGCTGAAATGGCAAGAAATGGATGAGGTTTACGACCGCATCGTTCTGGGAGAAAACGTCTATGATTTCAAAGCGGGAAAAGAGAATTTTCTGGAGATGCTTTATGAACGCTTTCCAGGAGAAGAAGACGCCATAGACAACTACATCAAACGGGTTTATCAGTCTGCTGCGCAGAACAAGAAATTCTTTCAAGAGCGGGCGTTGCCATCCATTTTGAGTGTGCTTTTCGGGTCAATGATGACCAAGAAGTATTATGAATTGTCGGACAAAACCACAAGCGAGGTTTTGGACGAGATCACCGACAATAGAGAATTGAAAGCTGTGCTTGCCGGACAATATGGTGACCACGGAATGCCTCCGGGAGAAAGCAGTTTCGCTATTCAATCTGTGGTGAACAAGCATTACTGGAAAGGCGGTGCATTTCCTATAGGTGGCTGCCAGCGCATTGCGGAAACCATTATTCCGGTGATTGAAAAAGCAGGTGGAGCGGTTGCTGTGCGCGCTGGAGTTGAGAAGATAATTGTCGAAAATGGAAAAGCCACAGGTGTGCTGATGGAAGATGGTACAATCCTCGAAGCTCCGATGATCGTGAGCAGCGCAGGTTATCTGAACACCTTCGGAAGATTGCTGGACAAAGACATTCAAAATGCCATTGGTTTTAGTCCTGAAAAGGGCGTGCCACCTTCGGTTTCGCATGTTTGTTTGTATATCGGTTTGAAAGAAAACCTCCGCGAATTAGGAATTGGCAATACGAATTATTGGGTTTATCCGCATAACGATCATGACCGTGGCGTGAAGGAATACATGGCCGATCCGAGCAAACCGTTTCCTGTCACATACATTTCTTTCCCATCAATCAAAGACCCTGAATGGGACGATCGTTATCCTGGAAAGAGCACGATTGAAATGATCACGCTGGCGCCTTACGAATGGTTTGCCAAGTGGGAAGACGAGCGCTGGAAACACCGTGGTGAGGAGTACGAAGCCTACAAGGAAGAATTCGCGCAGCGCTTGTTGAAAGAACTTTACAAGCAGTTTCCGCAATTGGAAGGAAAGATTGATTACTACGAACTTTCCACGCCACTTTCTACTAAGCATTTTGTGAACTACGAGCATGGCGAGATCTATGGCCTCGACCACTCTCCTGCCCGCTTCCGAATGAAGGAACTTCGTCCGAAAACACCTATCAAAAATCTATACCTGACAGGTCAGGATATTGTGACAGTTGGAATTGGCGGTGCGCTGATGAGCGGACTACTGACCGCAGCTCACGTAACCACCAGTTTCACCCTTGCTGACAAGATCGTTGATTCGGTGATGAAACAGCGCGAACAACTAAAAAAACAAGCATGAAACGAATGATTCCCTTTTTATTTGTTGGATTTGCTGCCTGCAACCAACCCACAGACCAACCAAGCGCAGCCGAAGAAAACGTAGTTGCGCGAACCAAAACAATGGAATATGCTGTGGACCTGAATTCGGTGTTTCATCAAGATCTGAATGACGAGGATTTTTCGGATGTTTCGCCACTCAGTGTGCAACTAATCGCGGATGTGCTTTCTGGAAAACTGAAGGCTTATGACCGTTCGTCAGATGAAGTATTGAGCGCAGAACAGGTAAAGAATATGCTGCAATTCACAGACACCATTTGGTTTGAGGAGGAGGAAACCGGGGATAAATCCATTGAAATTTTCGAACGAGATTACTCCAAAGATTTCTACGGATTGACCTTTAGAGAACAGTGGAGTTATGATGCAGAAGGCTCCATCATCAATCGAAAAATTTTGGGCCTAGCGCCAAGAATCCCTGTCTACTCATCGCAAGGTGGAGATCTGCGTGGTTATACCTCTGCTTTTTGGGTGAAGTACGATTGAACCTGATTCGTCCTTTCGTGTTCTTATTGCTTGAATCATCATTCAAGTGAAAAAGCGCTACATCTTTCTTCTCGTTTTTATTGGACTTCATATTCCACTTGCGATCTGGTATTTCAACAGCCCAATGTCGGTGGCAAATGACGAAGACACTTATGAATACTTCGAAGATGAAGGATTGAAATGCAGCATCGGTCACGATCGTATTTTCAATCATCCACTGCGCTGGGTTGAGGTTTCAACGCTCGATGAGGACAGGCTTCCAATCGTGATTTTCACGCACGGTGCGCCTGGAGCCGCCAATAATTTCTTCCAGTTCCTAACTGACACTTCCCTTCTGAAATATGCTCGGTTGATCTCGATCGATCGTTTGGGCTACAGTCCTGATGACCAAGGGAATGCTGAGGTTTCGATTCAAAAACAGAGCGAGGCAATTGCCAAGGTGCTTTCGCATTACGCCTATCCGTACGTGATTGCGGTGGGGCATTCTTATGGCGGACCGATCACTTCCAGTTTTGTGTTGGATAATCCTGAAAAGGTCAAGGCGGCTGTTTTGCTTGCTCCTGCTCTCGACCCAGACGAAGAGAAGGATTTTGCCATTGTGAAATTCACAGAATGGAAAGCGACACGTTGGGCTGTTCCTGCATTTTTTATGGTGGCCGCTGCGGAGAAAAAGGCACATGAGGCTGAACTGCGAAAGCTTCTTCCGAAATGGAAGGCCGTGCAAACTCCGTTCATTCATGTACACGGAACGGATGATGATATTGTTCCGTACGAGAACATTGCATTTTCGAAACGGATGATTCCTGATTCGCTATTGACGGTGATCACCATTGAAGGCGGAACACACATGACTCCTTGGGAAGATGAAGACCTCGTCAAGGATCAACTTTTGCAGCTTCTGTACGAATCACATCAGTAAGGTTCCCCAATAGATTGAAACATATCGGCCTAGCTTGCCAAGGAACATCCAAAAAGCTGTGAGCCAAAATTGTGCACGGAAATAACCTAACGCAATAGAAATGACATCGCCAACAAAAGGAAGGAAACTTAGTATGGCAAAGAAACTTCCGTAACGGTCAATTTTGGGTTTCCACTCTTTCAGTTTGGTCTCTTTCACTCCAAAGTATTTCTCCAACCAATGCCACTTACCTAGGTAGCCGAGTCCGTAAGAACTCATTCCGCCCAACCAGTTTCCGAGTGTTGCGGTGCCAATAGCCACAATTGGATCAGCTCCACCAACCAGCATAGCAGCTAAAACTGCTTCGGAAGAAAATGGAAGAACTGTAGCCGAGAGAAAACTGGCCAAGAACAACCCTAAGTATCCCCATTCTAACCAATCCATGTTAGTTCATCAACCAAATGATGCCCGCATAACGAACCGCTTTGCCCACAAACATCCACCAGGCGGTGTTGCGCGCGTTGGCGTGGAAAAAACCAAGGGCGAGAAGAATCACGTTCCCGAGGATGGGCAGCCAACCCAAAATGGCGAAATAGGCTCCATATTTTTCCACGCGATGTTCCCAATCCAATAGTTTTTGGTGCTTAACTCGGAAGTATTTCTCAATCCAATCGAGCTTGCCGAGGTGACCGATCCAGAACGTGGTGTACCCGCCAATGCAATTGCTAACCACCGCGATAACGAAAAGTGCAAATGGATCAAGACCTTCGTTGAGCAGAACAGCCAAAACAGCTTCGGAAGAAAACGGGACAACAGTACCCGAAAGAAATCCAGCCAAACCCATTCCCCAATAACCCCATTCCTGAAGTATCTGATGTAAGGTTGCTAAGAGCTGATGCCAATCCATGGCCGAAAGGTAGCCACACCGTTTGGGATTGTTTTACTTTAGCCATTCATCTTAACAAATCGATGAAACGTCCACATTTTTCCTTTCTCCTTATTAGTTTTTTCCTCACTGCTTGCACCACCCCCAAATGGCCGATGCAAACGGAATATCCGTCAGAAGTTCAGACTGCTTTGCAGGAGTTTCTACCGAAGCTGGAAGTTTCTCCAGATGATCCTGCCTTGCACGATGAAGGCTTTGATTTCAACAAGGAATATTGTCCGCAGTTGAGTGATCCGTATTGGTTGATTCCATCGCTTGATTTGCCGGAAGGAGTTAATCCGCAGAATTCAAACAATAACGTCTCAATCACCATTTTCAATCATCGGTTATTCTTGGCTTTCAGGACGGGACCCACGCATTTTGCTTCGAAGAAAACGGGGCTTTACATCATTTCCACTTCGGATGGAAAAGCATGGCGAAAGGAAAAAGAGATCTTCATTGGGCGGGACATGCGTGAACCGTTTCTTGTTCCGATCGATGGAAAACTGCACTTCTACACTTTTGGTGCAGGCACAAAAATGACCGCTTTTGAGCCTGAATTCATTGACCATTTTACTACGGACGGAAACGGGAATTGGAGCGAACCCGAAAAGGTTTTAAACTTGGGAGAAGTGCATTGGAGCATGAAAAACCGAAACGGCTCGACCTTCATGACGAGTTACATCGGTTCGCACTACGAGTTGCAGGGACCTTCGAAAGTGCGCATGTACTTCAAGCAGACCGATGATGGTGTGAATTGGAAATCAATGAACGATACGGGCGCGGTTTACTTCGGTGGTGTGTCTGAAACGGCTTGGGAATTTGACCGCGACAAGAACCTGTGGGCCGTAACGCGTTTGGAAGATGGTGACAACTCTGGTTTCGGTTCGCACGTGGCCTTTGCGAAAGCAGACGATTACGGCAATTGGGAATTCCCAGATACAGCTGATACGAGGTGTTTCATGTCGCCAAAGATGTTCCGACATGGTGATGACCTCTACCTGATAGGTCGCAGGCAGTTGGGTAAAAAGCCATTCGGAAAGGTGAAACGGACCAAGAAAATGTCGGCACAGCGAAAGGGAAATTGGGTTGGATATTCGCTTTCTCCGAAGACAACCGCACTTTTCAAGATCAACAAGGAAACACGCAAAGTGGAATGGGTGATGGATCTTCCTGGTGCAGGCGACACAGCTTTTCCTTCGATTATTCGACTAGACAAACACCGTTTTCTGGTTGCGAATTACACTTCTCCCATAAATCATCAGAAACGCGATTGGCTGATGGGCCAATTGGGCAAAACGAAGATCTATTTGCAGGTCATTTCGTTTGCTCCCTGCGCGAATTGATTGAACCGCAAAGACGCAGAGATTTCGCGGAGGGTGCAAAGGAGTTACGCGTCATTCCGAGCATAGCATTTGCGAAGTCGAGGAATCTAGCAACAGATGTCTCGGCTCGTTCCTCGCTCGACATGACGAGCTAGTTTAAAAGCGCTTCATTATCCGCACCCAACTTCGGTGCTCGAGATAATTCCACTGACCCGAAAGACGTTGGGAATCCGTTCCTGAAAAGCGGATGCGCTGCGGCCTCTTGAACAGTCAGAACAGGTGAAAGACAAACATCTTCCTTTTCCAATTTATCAACCCAGAATTGCATGGATTGCGTGGCGAATTGAGCAGCAACTTCATCAATCAGTTCGACTTCCATGAGCCTTCCTCCCCACTCTGCGTGGTCCATCAGGTTGCAGAATTTTTGCCAGAACTTGGGTTCTAAAGCACCAAGCGCCACATGTCGGCCATCAGAACATTTGTAGATGTTGTAAGAAGCCAATCTGCCCGACAGATAGCCATTACTCGTTCCTGTTTTCAATTCTTCTGCAATGCGCATCGTCTGCAAAACAGAAACATTATGCGTCATCGAAACATCTACGTGTTGGCCTTCGCCTGTTCGTTCTCGATGAAGCAAGGCCGAAGTAGTTGCATTCAAAGCCATCATAGAACCACCAGCCACATCGGCCAATTGCGCAGCAGAGATGATTGGATTCCCACTCTTATCTCGCTGCGCATCCAGCATTCCTGAGTAGCTCAGATAGTTGATGTCGTGGCCGGGAGTTGCGGCCATTTCCCCTGTTTGTCCATAGCCAGTAATGGCAACAAGAATGATCTTGGGATTTCGCTTTTTGAGTGTTGCGTAGCCCAAACCGAAGGCATCCATCACACCCGGACGGAACTGTTCGATGACCACATCAGCGGTTTCTACCAGCTTCAGAATGGCTTCCTTTCCTTCCTCCGAACGGTAATCGATAGATAGGCTTTTCTTGCCAGCATTCAGGGTTGAATAGAACACGGAAACCCCGTCTTTCATGGGCGGATAAAAGCGAACAGGATCAGGTGAACTTGGACTTTCTACTTTAATGACCTCCGCGCCTTGCTGCGCCATCCAAAGCGTGGCCAAAGGGCCAGGCAAGAGTTTGGTAAAATCGAGAATTCGGTAGCCTTGGAGTGCTTGGTTCATGGGGTGAAAATACGAGTTGGAATCGTCTGCTTGCGTTGATAAGCTTGCATATCTTGGCGGCATCTTAAAATCAAGAACAACCATGTCTTTCGATTTGTTAGGGCTTTCCCGTTTTCTTCTGAGTGCACTCGAAAGTCAAAAGTATGAGAAGCCATACCCTATTCAGGAACAGGCCATTCCGGCCATTCTGAATGGGAAAGATGTGTTGGGAATTGCTCAGACGGGTTCGGGAAAAACGGCCAGTTACGTATTGCCTGTTCTGATGAATTTGGATGGACAAACGGTCAAGAAAAACCGACACATCAACGTGTTGGTGATGGTGCCAACGCGGGAATTGGCGATTCAGGTTGAAGCTGTTTTCAAGCTTTTCGGGGCGGCCATGCCATTTCCTTTCAAGTCGATGGCGGTGTATGGTGGTGTTTCAATCAATCCGCAAATGAAGGCGCTGAGCAACGTGAATGTACTGGTGGCAACGCCCGGAAGATTGCTGGAATTGGCCGATTCGAATGCTTTGCAATTTTCTTCGGTCAGCACGCTTATTTTGGATGAGGCGGACAAGATGCTGAATCTCGGATTCAAATTGGAAATGGACCGCGTTTTTGCGCTTTTGCCCGCTAAGCGGCAGAATCTGCTGTTCTCGGCCACGCTCAATCCTGATGTGGAGAGCATGAAGCGCGTGTTATTGAATGATCCTGTGGTCATCAATGTTGTGCCTGAAAAAGAGGCGATTGAACTCATTGATCAGGTCGGTTATTTCGTTTCCGATGAGAAGAAAGGACCGCTACTTCGTTACTTGATCAGACAGAAGAAAATGGAGCAAGTGTTGGTGTTCACATCTTCGGTTTACCAAGCAGACCTTGTGGCTGAGAAACTGAGCAAGAATGGCATTTCGGCACGAGCCATTCACAGCAAGAAAAGTCAAGGGAACAGGACGGAGTCGCTGCATTATTTCAAGACAGGAGAACTGACGGTTTTGGTTGCGACTGACCTGCTTTCACGCGGCATCGACATCGAATTCCTTCCCTTCGTGATCAACTACGAATTGCCTCGTTCGCCAAAGGATTTTGTGCATCGCATTGGTAGGACTGGCCGAGCAGAAAACCTCGGAAAAGCCATTTCATTTGTCACGCCAGACGACCAACATCATTTCAAGATCATTCAGAAGAAAATGAAGAAAGTGGTGGATATGATTGATTCGGAAGCCCTTGATCTGCGAGGGGCATAAGCCAAGTCGCGGGTTTACAATTAAGTTTGCTTCGTGAGCCAGAAGATCCTTTTAGTCAGTCCGCCCTTTACCCAGCTGAATACGCCTTATCCGGCTACGGCCTACCTCAAGGGTTTTCTGAACACGCAATGCGTTCCCTGCACACAGATGGACCTTGGAATGGAGACCATTCTCCGCTTGTTTTCGAAAGCTGGTCTGAGAGACCTTTTTGCTGTCGCGAAAGGGAGACTTGACGAAGCATCGGACAATTCCCTACGTATTTACGCGCTTCGCGAGCGTTACATCAGTACCATCGATGCTGTCATTAGCTTTTTGCAGGATGAAGACCCTACGCTTTCGCACTTCATTTGCGAACGGAACTTCCTACCCGAAGCTTCCAAATTTGAACAGATGGAAGACTTGGAATGGGCTTTCGGAACAATGGGAATTCGCGACCAAGCACGGCATTTGGGCACGCTTTACTTAGAAGACATCAGCGATTTTATTGTGGAATTGATAGATCCGCATTTTGGCTTTAGTCGCTATGCAGAGCGATTGGGCATGTCGGCTCGTTCTTTTAATGAATTGTATGACGAACTGAACTCAGAAACGAGTTTTATCAGTGAGTTGATGCTTTCTGTTTTCAAGGAAAAGATCAAAGATGAAAAGCCCACACTTGTTTGTCTTTCTGTCCCTTTTCCAGGAAATCTTTTCGCTGCTTTCAAGTGCGGGCAATGGTTGAAACTTAACCATCCGAATATCACTGTTGCAATGGGTGGCGGATTTCCCAATACAGAGCTGCGGTCGTTGTCCGATCCTCGGGTTTTTGAGTTTGTGGATTTCATCACTTTGGATGATGGTGAAGCACCTTTGATGGAGCTGCTTTCTCATCTAGATGGAAGTCTTGAAAAGGAAAAGCTAAAACGCACATTCACGCTCGTTGACGGAGACGTGAAATATCTCAACGGAAGCACAAATCCTGACATCAAACAAGAGAATGTCGGTACGCCAGATTACACAGGACTACCACTGAAAAGATATTTGTCGGTCATCCAACTGACCAACCCGATGCACCGACTTTGGAGCGATGGTCGCTGGAACAAACTGACCATGGCGCACGGTTGCTATTGGGGCAAGTGCACCTTCTGCGATATTTCTCTGGATTACATCCGGAATTATGAAGGTTCATCGGCCACGTTGACCGTTGACCGCATGGAACAACTCGTTGCCCAAACAGGCGAACGCGGTTTCCATTTTGTGGATGAAGCAGCTCCGCCAGCGCTGATGAAAGCCATAGCGCTGGAAATTCTGAAACGCCAATTGGTGGTGACCTGGTGGGCCAACATCCGCTTTGAAAAGAGCTTTAATTATGACCTCTGCCGACTGCTAGCTGCTTCGGGTTGCATTGCCGTTTCGGGCGGATTGGAAGTAGCTTCAGACCGTTTGTTGAAACTGATTGCCAAAGGCGTTACGGTGGAACAGGTGGCGAAGGTGAACGATAACTTCAATCGGGCGGGAATTATGGTGCATGCCTATTTGATGTACGGTTTCCCAACACAGACAGCACAGGAAACCATCGACTCGCTGGAAGTTGTGCGGCAGCTTTTTGAAACGAATGTGCTGCAGTCGGCTTTCTGGCATCGCTTTGCCATGACGGCTCATAGTCCTGTTGGGTTGAATCCGGAGAAGTTCAAGGTGAAAATTGTGGGAGAATCTGTTGGTTCTTTCGCCAATAACGATCTGCAGCACGAAGACCCGACCGGTGCCGATCACGACCAATTCAGCGCAGGATTGAAGAAATCGCTGTTCAATTTCATGCATGGCGTTGGTTTCGGCCTACCGTTGCAAGAATGGTTTGAGCATAAGGTTCCGAAAGCGAGCTTGAAACCTGATATGATTGAGGGTTATTTGGCACAACCTGATGAAAGAATACTCAAACAAACATCTAGCGTAATTTGGCTTTCTGGCCCTGCGGCTTACGATGAAAATGAAGGCGTTCTGACCATTGACACCAATAGGGAAACGATACAATTGGAGTGTGATGAACCAGAAGGTTTGTGGTTGGAAAGCGTACTGAGTGAGCTAACTCCAAGTGGAGAACCTTGGTCGTTCAGTAGGTTGAAAGAAGATTTTGAAGACTTCGGGATGGAGGATTTTGAACTCTTTTGGGAGGATGGCTTGATGCTGGAGCTTCGGGAAATTGGGCTACTTGTGCTATGAGTCGCGTTAAGGATGGAAGCGGCATCCTTTTTTGCCTTTTCGCAAAAAAGATACAGCGGACAGCCTGACCCCTTGCGCAGCTTGGGGAAACGCCCAAAAAGAAGTCTTCTGAAGACAATGCTGAGAAAAGGAGGTTTCTACCTTTGCGGCCATGTACTACAACAATATTCTAGAGACGATAGGCAACACGCCTTTGGTGAAACTGAACAAGGTTTGTAAGGATCTTCCGTGCACGGTTTTGGCCAAGGTGGAAACGTTTAACCCTGGACATTCGATAAAAGATCGGATGGCGTTGCAAATGATTGAGGACGCTGAAGCGGACGGTCGGTTGAAACCCGGTGGGACCATTATTGAAGGCACTTCGGGCAACACGGGAATGGGTTTGGCGCTAGCTGCTATTGTGAAGGGTTACCGCTTGATCTGCACGATGCCAGACAAGCAGAGTAAGGAGAAGATGGATATTCTGCGGGCGATGGGTGCTGAGGTTGTTGTGACGCCTACGAATGTGGAGGCGGACGACCCGCGTTCTTACTATTCGGTAGCAAGGAGATTGAATCAGGAAATTCCGAATTCGTTCTACCCGAATCAGTATGACAATCTGAGCAATCCGAAGGCGAATTATGAGCAGACCGGACCAGAAATTTGGGAACAGACCGAAGGGAAAGTGACGCATTTGGTTGTAGGCGTTGGAACGGGCGGAACCATTTCAGGTGCTGGAAAATATCTGAAGGAACAGAACCCGAATATTCAAGTTTGGGGAATAGATACTTATGGTTCTACGCTAAAGGCGTATCACGAAACGGGTAAGATCGATCCGAATGAGATCTATTCGTACGTGACGGAAGGGATTGGCGAAGACATCATTCCTAAATGTGTTGATTTCAGTGTGATCGATCTTTTTGAAAAAGTTGGCGACAAGGAAGGTATGTTGATGACCCGCGAACTGGCGAAGAAGGAAGGAATTCTAGTGGGAAACAGTGCTGGATGTGCGATTCAAGGATTGCTTCAATTGAAAGATAAACTGAAGCCAACAGACCTCGTAGTGGTGATCTTCCATGATCATGGAACGCGCTACGTTGGTAAGATCTTCAACGATGATTGGATGCGCGATCGTGGATATTTGGACAAGGGCCGAATAAGTGTGGTAGAAGTGCATGGCGCTAAGCAGCCTGAATTGCTGTCGGTTGAGGCAGATGATTCCGTGGCTGATGTGGTGAAACTCATCACAGAAAAGGACATCTCTCAGGTGCCTGTGTTTGAGAATGGTAAGCCCGTTGGATCGGTAACCGAAGGGAAATTGTTCAGTCATCTGTTCAATAAACCGGAAGACCGGAATTGCAAAGTGCGTGATATTATGCAACCTACTTTCCCAGAAGTTGACGCCAACAAAAGCGTGACCGAAATTGCCGATATGTTTGACAAGGAAACACCAGCTGTGCTTTACAAAGATGGCTCTGGAACGTATCGTATTCTGACCAAACACGACATTATCAAGGCGATTGCAGATTAAAATTTGGCTGCTGGGATAGTTTGATTTATTGATGGTAAAAACTACCTTGGTTCAACTAACCAATAAACCTAAACCATCATGAATTTTCCCATTATTCTGGGCGCAGCCCTTATTCCAACCATTGTTGGATTCATTTATTACAATCCGAAATTTGGCCTTGGAAAGGCATGGATGAGCGCTTCGGGCGTGACCGAAGAAATGGCCAAAACAGGTAACATGGCCGTGATCTTTGGTGTGTCGCTTCTGCTAAGTGTCCTTCTTGCCGTGCAAGTGAATATGCTCGTAGTGCATCAAGGACACATCGCCTCGCTGTTTGTAGGTCACGAAAGTCCAGAAGCTACCGCCTATATTGAGAATTTCATGACACAGTACGGAACACTGCACAGAACATGGTCGCATGGAGTTGTTCACGGAATCCTGTCAGGTGTTTTCTTCGTGCTTCCAGTGCTTGGCACCAATGCCCTTTTTGAGCGAAAAGGATTCAAATACATTGCCGTGAACTCAGGATATTGGATCATGACCTTGGCCATTATGGGAGCGGTGATCTGCATGTTCCCGTAATCACATTTAAATAATCTGAAAAGGAGAGGTTTCTTTGCGGAACCTCTTTTTTTATGGCTGAAACTCAAACACATATTGATCAATTAGGACGAAGGCTTGAACTCGTTTCGAGTCCTCAACGCATCGTTTCATTGGTTCCGAGTCAAACAGAATTGCTGTTCGACCTTGGATTGGTGGAGCGAGTTGTCGGCATCACCAAATTCTGTGTTCATCCAGATCACTGGTTTTATTCTAAAACCCGAGTTGGCGGTACGAAAAAACTGGATTTCGAGGCTATTCACAATCTCAAACCAGATCTCATCATTGCCAATAAAGAAGAAAACAATAAGGAAGAGATTGAGAGCTTAGAAAAGGATTTCCCGGTTTGGGTTAGTGATGTCAATAATCTTGATTCTGCGCTGGAAATGATTCGGTTGATAGCTGAAGTGACGAAGACGGATTCTTCGAAACTGACTCAGGAAATCCAGTCAGGTTTCTCGCAGTTGAGGCCAATTCAACCTCAGAAAAAAGTGCTGTATCTCATTTGGAAGAATCCATACATGGTGGCAGGTTCCGACACGTTCGTTCATGATATGATGCTGCGTTGCGGATTTGAAAATGCAGTTACCGATAAACGCTATCCTGAACTCAATGAGGAAGAAATCGTGCAACTCAATCCAGAACTCATACTGCTTTCTTCCGAACCCTTTCCTTTCGCAGAAAAGCACATCCAACAGCTGCAAAATCTTCTCCCAAAAGCGACAATCAAACTAGTAGATGGCGAAATATTCAGTTGGTACGGAAGTCGATTGAAACTAGCTGTCCCCTATTTCGGTGATCTTGTCAAATCCATCGCCAAATAAATTAAGCAAACTCCAAAAACAGTAATTAATCCGTAGATGGGTTCCAACACGTGGTAGGTGGATCCAATTACTGGATGCACGCGCCAAAACGCGTAGTCGATCTTAATGGCATTAAGTACGAGCCACGTGTTTTCGTTGGCAAAATTCGTATATGGAACAACTTGGGAGGTGGCCAGCAAGATGATTGTGACCCCTACCATAGAAAGTAAAATGTAAAGCTCTGGCCTTCTGAATAACGATAGAGGCTGGCTTTTGGGGGCACCGAGGAAAAGTTTGACAATTGACAGGAAAAGTCCTGCTCCTAGCAGATCAAGCAAAATATCATTGAGGTCGAAGTATTCGACATAATCAGGATAGAGAATGATGTATTGATACCATTCATCAACCAACATCACAGGCAAGGCACAAATGATGGCCGCTCCATAACGGCCAAACAGCGGGTAAATAATTGCGGAAAGCAATCCGAATTCCATGGCATGAATGAATTCAATATTCATTTCCGTGAAGACGAAAAAGTGAAAGACAAGCCCCGAAAGGACAAGGCTCGCGAATAGAAAACCTTGTTTATCTACTTGCATTTTGCTATTGAAGGCTCGGTAAATGAGCCCTATCAAAGCAAGCAATACGATCAAAGAAGTTGTGGCCACTACTCGATTATATACAGGCAGCGAAAGACTGTTCATCACCACCACGGAAAGGTTGACAAACGAATCGTGAGCAAAAATGAGGAATAACACATAGGATATAACCAACAAGAAGTTGATCAAGCGATGATCTGAAAGCCATTGAAAGATGCCTCGAATCATTTTTCGGCCAATTTCTGAAGAGAGGAGACCAATCGGTCCAATTCATCAAGCGAAGTATAAATATGCGGACTGATCCGTACGGCATCCAATCCGTTCCATTTTATCTCTCCGACATGCAATCCATCTGACTCAAAAAGTGAATCGGCAATCTGCTCAGAACTCATTCCAGAAATGGAAACCGTTGCCATTGCTCGACTGAATTCGGGTTTAAGCGAAGTATGGAATTTCACATTCTTCAATCCTTCCACTTTTTCTGCCCAATACGTTTTGAGGAACTGTAGGCGCTCGCTCACTTTCTCAACACCAACCTGATGATGGAACTTTATGGCATCCAGAACCGCCATTTCGGCCGGGTACGAGCGCGTGCCCAATAATTCAAACTTGCGGATGTCTGCACTTTTTGGTTCCCAGGCCGAAAGCAGTGGCCAAACGTTCTCAACCTTATCTTTCTTGATGACCATTGCACCGGTTCCAAATGGGGCACCCAGCCATTTATGCAATGATGTTGCCATATAATCGCATCCGATATCTTTAAAGGAAAGCGGAATATGCGCCAACGAATGAGCTGCATCCACCACTACTTCGCAACCCATACTTTGGGCCATTTCAGTTATCTCCTTCACCGGCATTATCTGTCCAGTCCAATTAATGACGTGCGTCAAATGCACGATCTTGGTGTTAGGTGTAATCGCTTTGCGATATAATTCCACAGCCAATTCGGGGTCTTCAATAGGCAATGTAAGCTTCACTTCGCGAATCACGATTCCTTCCCGTTGTTGTCGTTGTTTCCAAGCATTGAGCATGAATAGGTAATCGAAATCACTTACCACCACTTCATCTCCAGCCTTCAAATTCAGTCCGAAAATGACTGTGTTCAAACCTTCTGTAGTATTCCGATTGATGGCAACCTCTTCAGATTCGCAATCCATCAACTTTGCCAATTCTAATCGGAGTGACTCACGTTTTGCATCGACTTCATTCCACATGAAGTAAGAAGGAGCTTTATTACTCTGGTGGTACATTTCAATATGCGCATTCTGCACAGCGATCGATTGCGGCCCAACCGCACCGTTGTTCAGGTTTACCACCTGTTCATCCATCAGAAACTGATTGCGCACCTCCGCCCAAAAAGCTTCATCGGTGTCAACGTGTTGCAATGAGACGCTTCGCAATGGCTGCTCCTCTGAACTTGCTAGCAGCGGTGCAAACGGCAGCACAGCAGATGCAAGCAACGACCGTTTCATAAACTCCTTGCGCGAGAGATGGGGCATGAAGCAAAGTTAGGTTTTAGGGTATTGCAGGCTTCTTGCAGACAACATAAACCACTAATCGGTAACTTCGAATCCCAATGAGACTAATTCTTCTCCTTTTCGTATTGAGTTCTGCGTTTGTTTCCTGTAAAAAGCAGGAAGATGGCGTTTATAAGAACCTGAAGTACGGCAGCGATGCAAGAAACAAGATGGATGTGTACTTACCGGAACAGCGCGATTCCACCACTGCGGTGGTTTTGCTTATCCACGGTGGCGGTTGGGTTGCTGGCAATAAAGAAGATTGGGGAAAAGATACCCGCGATTTTCTTTTGGATGCCGGCTACGCTGTGGTCGCCATGAATTACCGTTATGCCTGTGGCGATTTTCACAAACAAATGGAGGACATAGAAAATGCCATTGGCCTGATACGCGCACGATCTGCGGAATGGAACATTGACGATGCAACATTTGCCCTCGTAGGAGGTAGCGCTGGCGGTCATCTTTCGTTACTATACGGACATGCGTTTGATTCTCAACATGTGGTAAAAACAGTGGTTTCGTTGGTTGGGCCAACGGACATGACCGATACGCTATTCCATCAATATGCCGACAACTACCAGATCGGCTACGTGTTTGAGGCATTTTTCGGAACCAGCTATGGGCAAAATCCTCAATTGTATGAAGATGGAAGTCCGATTTTCAACTATACAAACGTTCCCACGTTTTTCCTGTGCGGTGCATTGGATGATTTGGTTCCTTATGGCCAAAGCATTCGAATGTTCGACACGTTGACTACGAACGGCATTGTTGCCGACACTACCGTTTTCTACAATGCCGGGCACGACCTATTTGGGCCTGGTCAGATCAACAAGAACCAGATTTACGATGAGCTACTACTTTGGCTGAACACGTATTTGGTGAATTGAGCTTCAATAGATAAGGGTCGGCAATTGCCGACCCTTATTACTTTGTGACCCCGAGAGGGTTCGAACCTCTAACCCTCAGAGCCGAAATCTGAGATTCTATCCAGTTGAACTACGGAGCCATTAAGCAAATGCAAATGTAAACCTATCGATCGGACTGCTCCAAACGAAAATTTGAAATTATTCAGGGTGATAAATACGCTTGGCGTTCTTGTATATCTCAGCCTTGTCCAAGCTCATTTTCTTGAGTTGATGTTTGGCAAAAGGCACCATTTGATCGGTGTTGTGAGGACTATCAGGAAAGCTTGAAGAACCAAAAGCGTTAATACTTTCGATGATGGGACCGTTTTCTGTAAACTGAACCAACTGCACGTAACCATCGCCTGCTCGCATTCGGTTGCGGCCATCTTCCATAAATGTCCCGAACACTGCACGGATGCAATCTGGGCCACCATCCACCGCCACTGATTTTCCATTGCGTTCCAAAACTTGCAATTGTCTTAGCTCAATGTCAATGGTGCCGAAACGCTGAATCATTTTGGTCTTTGCCTTCGAAATGCAATCAGCATACATCTCTACTTGTTTGGCTTGGTTAGTTTTCGCTTCGTTGCGTTTCGTGCCATTGTAATCCAAAAGTTCGTAGATGGTCATCAGCAGCATGGGGAAATTTGGATCCAAGGTGTCCGCTGTCCTATCAAACGCTTGGATTCGCTGAATCGCATCCGCAATTTCTGGGAATTTGGCCGCATCCATTGCAAACAGTTCATCCATCCAGAACTCGCCTTTATAGGTCATTCTTTGCGGATATGTGTGATCGAATTTTAAGGCTTTAAAGTCATCATAGCTTATCTTTTTCCCAGCATAATCACCCTCCATTATTTCGTAAACGCGCAGGCTACGGTTATTAACGGATGGATCATATCCGATATGTGGATTGTAATCTTCGAGTTTTCGATTTTCCGCTTTGGAAGTTGCTTCATAGCCCGCATTGTTGGTATTGAAGAGCCAACCACATTCTGGATTCAGAAACTGAGCGAAGCTATCAACTGGAAGAAAGGTGTTCCAAAGCGTTGCAGATGTATCGCCAGGTAATACTTTTCGCCAATTGTATCCATCGGCACGATTAGGAATGTAACCGTTGGAAATGAAGAATATGGTATCGTTCTTATCAGCATAAGTGATGTTCTGTCGTGATAATCCCTGAATATCCAAAGCAGCCTTGAATTCGGAGAAGTTGCTGGCCTTATTCATTCTATACCATTGAAGAATGGGGAAAATATTCATCAAAGCAGGCATACGAAGCGAGAAATAACCGTAATCGTTCTTGATGGTTGGGCCGTAAATACTGTTCCAGAATTTCTTGCCAACCGAAATCTTGAACCACTGATTCTTTCCCAATCCGACTTTGAGTTTGGCACGATCGGTTTCCAATTTGTGCCATTCGCCATCCACGCTGTACCAGAGTTTTTTCTTCGGATGCATTTTTAGCTTGTAAACGTCAAGCTCGTCCAAATCTCCTGTAGTATGCGCCCATCCCAAGTTTTCGTTCGAGCCCAAAAAGACGGTCGGAGAGCCATGAAAAAGACCACCGACCATGTTCCAGCCCTCTTCGGAGCATACATGCGCCTCATACCACGATAAAAGGCCTTCAATGGGCTGGTGTGCATTCACGGCCAAGTAGGTATTGCCATCGGCAGTTTTATTTGAGTTGAATGCAAACGCGTTCGAACCGATTCCATCTTCCTTTTCAATCACATCCTGTTGGATTTTTCCGTTCACCATTCGCTCCACGGTTCCTTGCACTCCGCCCATTAAAGACATAGCCAACATGTAGCCTGTAACGAAATCCTGAGGTTTCACAGGAAGCATCTTCTTGTTCCACAGCAGATCTTGATGAGAATAGAAATAAGCATTTGCTCCCGCGGCCGCACCTTCCAAAACGCGTTTGAGGTCTTCAGGTATGCTTTCTTCGTAATGCTCGTTCACGTAATCAACCACACCAAGGAACTGAACCGCAAAATCAATCTTTGCTCCGTCAACTCCTTGCTTCGTGCCTAGTAATCCGCGCATGGCGCAAAGCATGAACTGTGCATTCTCCACATCATCTTCGGCCGTTGCCCATTCCAAACCATAGGCAACTTCAGCATCTGTTTTTGCGAAGATGTGTGGTACGCCATACTCATCGCGTACAATATCAATCTTGGTTGGGTCGAACTGTTGCTGGGCAAAGGAAATGGCCGCGAACAAAACGGCTGCAATAAATAAGGTGAATCGTTTCATAAAGAATGCGTGCATTGGATTCAGTGAAAGTACAATCTGATGCAATGCGACAGAAATCAAAAAGGCCGCAAATGCGGCCTTTCGTATTAGTTTATTATGCTTGAGCAGTTGGTCCGCCAAAGTTCATTGGTAGTGGTGGCGGTCCTTCGGTGTGTCTGATTGTTCCGTGTTCAGATTCGTACTTCGCAACATTATCTTGCAAAGCCCGCATAAAACGTTTGGCATGCTCTGGAGTTAGTACAATTCTTGATTTCACTTTTGCCTTTGGCATTCCCGGCATCACTTTGATGAAGTCGACCACAAATTCGGCTGTGGAATGCGTGATGATGGCGAGGTTGGAATAAACACCATCTGCCACTTCTTCCGATAATTCGATGCTCAATTGTCCCTGAACGGGTTGTTGTTTTTCATCTGCCATTTTTCAGCTGTTAGCTATTGGCCGTTAGCCTTTAGCGGTTTATGTATTATTCAACGAATGAACAAAAAAGAAAGCCATTAGCAATAACCCTAAGGCTAACTGCTAATGGCTTTCTTCTAATTGCTATGCTTAAGCTTCGGCTTCCTCTTTTTTGGCTGCCATCAACGCTTCGTATTCTTCCTTAGAACCAACAACCAATTTGTCGTATTCACGAAGACCCGTTCCTGCTGGAATCAAGTGGCCAACGATCACGTTCTCTTTCAAGCCGTGAAGTTCATCTATTTTACCTCTTACCGCTGCTTCGTTCAACACTTTCGTTGTTTCTTGGAACGATGCTGCAGAAATGAAGCTGTCCGTTTGAAGCGATGCGCGTGTGATACCTTGAAGGATCGGCTCTGAAGTAGCTGGAATTGCTTCGCGAGCTACAACTGGTTTCAAGTCCTTACGTTTCAGTACAGAGTTCTCATCGCGCAGTTTACGTGCAGTAATGATCTGTCCTGGTTTAAGGTTCTCTGAATCACCTGGATCCTCAACATACATTTTACCATAGATCCAATCGTTTTCCTCACGGAACTCGTAACGATTCACCAATTCTTTCTCCAAGAATTTAGTGTCGCCTGGATCAAGGATGTTCACCTTACGCATCATCTGACGAACGATAACCTCATAGTGCTTATCGTTGATCTTCACACCTTGAAGTCGGTAAACCTCTTGAATCTCGTTAACCAAATACTCCTGTACAGCAGTAGGTCCTTTGATCATCAAGATGTCTGCTGGCGTGATTGCACCTTCAGAAAGTGGCATACCAGCCTTCACGAAGTCATTCTCTTGAACTAGGATGTGCTTAGACAATGACACAAGATATTTTCTGATATCTCCAGTTCTTGCTTCGATGATGATCTCGCGATTACCACGTTTGATCTTACCGAAAGAAGCTACACCATCTACTTCAGATACTACCGCAGGATTTGAAGGGTTACGTGCTTCGAAAAGCTCTGTTACCCTTGGAAGACCTCCGGTGATATCACCTGATTTACCAGAAACACGAGGAATTTTGACCAACGTGTCGCCTGCTTTCACTGCTTGTCCATCTTGAACCGCAATGTGAGCACCAACTGGCATGTTGTAATTCTTGATCTCTTTGGTTTTTGTGCTTCCAAATACCACTTGAATGGCAGGAATCATCTTCTTATCCTTAGAATCGATCACCACCATTTCGTTGAAGCCTGTTTGTTCATCAGACTCAACTCGGTAAGTGACACCATCAGCAAGACTGTCGAACTCAACCTTTCCATCAACCTCCGATACGATAACCGCGTTAAACGGATCCCAATCGCAGATCAATTCGTCTTTCTTCACTTTATCACCATCCTTCTTGTACAGTTTAGAACCGTAAGGAATGTTGTGAGTAGCAACCAGAACTCCTGTGTTCTTGTTGATCAAACGAAGCTCTGCAGAACGTCCAATGACAACATCGTAATCTCCTTGAGAGCTTTTAACCGTTTTCAACTCATCAAACTCAGCAGTTGCTTCGGCTTTCGATACAATACGTGATTCTGATGCAATGTGAGATGCAACCCCACCAACGTGGAACGTACGAAGCGTAAGCTGTGTACCCGGCTCACCAATTGACTGTGCAGCAATTACACCAACTGCAGATCCTTTCTTGATCTCGCGGCTAGTTGAAAGATCGCGACCATAGCATTTTGAGCAGCAACCACGTTTTGTTTCGCAGGTAAGTACAGAACGAATCTCTACAGAATCGATTCCAGCTGCTTCAATTGCTTTAGCCTCTTCTTCGTTGATCAACTCTCCTGAAGCAACAATTACATCACCAGTTTCTGGGTTCAGAACATCATGAAGTGATGTACGTCCCAAAATCCTATCGTAAAGTGATTCGATGATGTCCTCATTCTTTTTCAACGGTGTAGCAATCAATCCACGAAGTGTACCGCAGTCCACATCATTGATCACCACATCTTGAGCAACGTCAACAAGTCGTCTTGTCAAGTATCCCGCATCAGCCGTTTTCAAAGCCGTATCCGCAAGTCCTTTACGCGCACCGTGAGTAGAAATGAAGTACTCAAGAATCGATAGACCTTCCTTAAAGTTAGAAAGGATCGGGTTTTCGATGATCTCTTGAGTTGTAGCACCCGATTTCTGTGGCTTGGCCATCAGACCTCGCATACCAGAAAGCTGACGAATTTGCTCTTTAGAACCCCTTGCACCTGAATCAAGCATCATGTAAACAGAGTTGAATCCCTGCTTATCATTCTTCATTTGATCCATCAATGTTTGGGTCAATCGAGAGTTTGTATGTGTCCAGATATCAATGATCTGGTTGTAACGCTCGTTATTGGTAATGAATCCCATGTTGAAATTGCTCATTACCTCATCCACTTGCTCCTGAGCTTTTCCAATCATCGCAACTTTCTGCTCTGGGATCAATACGTCACCCAAGTTGAAAGAAAGACCGCCACGGAATGCGCTCATGAAACCAAGGTTTTTCATCCTGTCAAGGAACCTTGCTGATTCAGCCATACCCACTCGGTAAATGATGTCACCGATAATATCGCGAAGCGCTTTTTTGGTAAGCAACTCATCAATAAAAGCTACTCCTTTAGGAACAACTTGATTGAAAAGCACACGACCAACGGTTGTTTCAATTACGCTAGCTTTTTCTCCTTCAATATGTGATGGAACTCGCACCTTAATGATTGCGTGCAGGTCAACTTTCTTCTCGTTGTGAGCAATAATCACTTCCTCAGCAGAGTAGAATGTCATTCCTTCTCCTTTCACTTTTTCTTCCGGAGTGCTTCTCTTTTCCTTGGTCATGTAGTACAGACCAAGAACCATGTCCTGAGATGGAACCGCAATCGGGGCGCCATTGGCAGGGTTAAGGATATTGTGTGAAGCAAGCATCAGCATCTGTGCTTCCAAAATGGCTGCATTGCCCAATGGCAAGTGAACCGCCATTTGGTCACCATCAAAATCCGCGTTGAAAGCCGTACACACAAGGGGATGCAATTGGATTGCTTTTCCTTCAATCAGTTTTGGCTGGAACGCCTGGATACCCAAACGGTGAAGAGTCGGAGCTCGGTTAAGAAGAACAGGGTGGTTTGTAAGAACGTTCTCAAGAATATCCCAAACAACCGCATCTTTCTTATCAACCAATTTCTTAGCTGATTTTACCGTTTTCACGATTCCGCGCTCAATCATCTTACGGATGATGAACGGCTTGTAAAGCTCAGCTGCCATTCCTTTTGGAATACCACACTGATGCATTTCCAATTCTGGTCCAACAACAATTACCGAACGAGCTGAATAGTCAACACGTTTTCCAAGAAGGTTCTGACGGAATCGTCCTTGCTTTCCTTTCAACGAATCTGAAAGTGATTTCAGCGCTCGGTTTGATTCAGTTTTAACAGCAGATGATTTTCTAGAGTTATCGAAAAGTGAATCGACAGACTCTTGAAGCATACGCTTCTCGTTACGCAAGATCACTTCTGGAGCTTTGATCTCAATCAATCGCTTCAGACGGTTGTTACGGATGATAACCCTTCTGTAAAGGTCGTTCAAATCCGATGTTGCGAAACGTCCACCATCCAACGGCACCAACGGACGAAGGTCTGGTGGAATTACTGGAATCACCTTCACAACCATCCATTCTGGACGGTTTTCAATGTGTTCTTGTGCACTTCTGAAAGCTTCTACAACTTGAAGACGCTTCAAAGCCTCATTCTTACGTTGCTGACTTGTTTCAGTGTTTGCTTTATGACGAAGATCAAATGAAAGCTCATCCAATTTCAAGCCCATTAGCAAAGACTCAAGTGCTTCAGCACCCATCTTAGCAACGAATTTGTTTGGATCATGATCATCCAAATATTGGTTCTCTTTTGGAAGTCTTTCCAACGCGTCCAAATACTCGTCTTCTGTAAGGAAGTCCATGTAATTCAACGCCTCACCTTCATTATTGGTAGCACCACCTGGTTGAATAACCACGTAACGCTCGTAATAGATGATCATGTCCAACTTCTTGGTTGGAAGACCAAGTAGGTAACCTATCTTATTAGGAAGTGAACGGTAATTCCAGATATGCGCTACAGGAACAACCAATTGGATGTGTCCCATTCGCTCACGTCTTACTTTCTTTTCCGTAACCTCAACTCCACAACGGTCGCAAATGATTCCCTTGTAACGGATACGTTTGTATTTACCACAATGACATTCGTAATCCTTTACGGGTCCGAAAATCCTTTCGCAGAAAAGACCATCACGCTCAGGTTTGTACGTCCTGTAGTTGATGGTTTCAGGCTTCAACACCTCACCTCTAGAAGCTTCTAGAATCTTCTCTGGTGAAGTAAGGCTGATGACAACCTTCTTAAAATTGCTTTTAATCTTATTCTCTCTTTTGAGGGCCATTTGAGGACTTTTAACTTTTAATATTCTGTTGAGTAAAATTTTCCTCCCGATTGCTCGGGAGGAAAACCATTATCAGTCAAGCGTTACATTCAGACACAGACCGCGAAGTTCGTGCATCAATACGTTGAAGGATTCTGGGATACCAGGTGCTGGCATCGGATCTCCTTTAACGATGGCTTCGTAAGCCTTAGCACGTCCAACCACGTCATCCGACTTGATGGTAAGCATTTCTTGAAGGATGTTTGCTGCACCGAAACCTTCGAGTGCCCAAACCTCCATCTCTCCCAAACGCTGACCACCAAACTGGGCCTTACCACCAAGTGGTTGTTGCGTAATAAGTGAGTATGGTCCGATAGAACGTGCGTGCATTTTATCATCAACCATGTGGCCGAGTTTAAGCATGTAGATTATACCAACAGTTGCTGGTTGGTCAAATCGCTCTCCAGTACCACCATCATATAGGTATGTTCTACCAAATGAAGGAAGACCAGCTTCAGCAAGTTCTGCTTCAATTTGATCCAAAGTTGCTCCATCGAAAATCGGTGTGGCATACTTACGGCCTAGTTTTTCTCCTGCCCAAGCAAGGATCGTTTCGTAGATCTGTCCAAGGTTCATCCTTGATGGTACACCAAGCGGATTCAATACGATATCAACTGGCGTTCCATCTTCCAAGAATGGCATATCCTCTTCACGAACGATACGGGCAACAATACCCTTGTTTCCGTGACGACCTGCCATCTTATCACCCACTTTAAGCTTACGCTTCTTAGCGATGTAAACTTTGGCCAACTGTACGATTCCTGCTGGAAGTTCGTCTCCAATGGAAACAGCAAACTTCTTGCGTTTGAACGATCCTAGAAGGTCGTTTACCTTGATGTTGAAGTTGTGAAGCAACTCCTTTATCAATGTATTCTTATCCTCATCGGTTGTCCAACCAGCTGGATTGATGTTATCGTACTCGATAGATGAAAGCGATTTTTGCGTGAATTTGGTTCCTTTCGGAATCAATACTTCGCGAAGATTGTTCTCAACACCTTGAGATGTTTTACCGTTTACAAGTACAAACAACTTGTCAACAAGCACACCTTTAAGGATAGCAAGTTCTTTTTCGTACTCCTCATCAATGCGGGCAAGAACTTTCTTCTCGTCTGCTTTGGTCTTTTTGTCTTTAATGTTTCTTGAGAACAGTTTTTTCTCAAGTACAACACCATTCAAAGATGGAGGTGCTTTCAATGAAGCATCTTTCACATCTCCTGCTTTATCACCGAAGATGGCTCTCAAAAGTTTCTCTTCTGGAGAAGGATCAGTTTCTCCTTTCGGAGTGATCTTTCCGATCAAGATATCACCTGGTTGAACTTCAGCTCCAATGCGGATAAGTCCGTTCTCATCAAGGTCTTTGGTGGCTTCCTCACTTACGTTAGGAATATCTGCAGTAAGTTCTTCCAAACCTCGTTTGGTGTCTCTTACTTCCAAAGTATACTCATCGATGTGAATAGACGTGAAGATATCTTCTTTGGCAACTTTCTCCGAGATCACGATCGCATCCTCAAAGTTGTAACCTTTCCATGGCATGAAAGCCACTTTCAAGTTACGGCCAATTGCCAACTCTCCATTTTCTGTTCCGAAACCATCGCAAAGCACTTCGCCTTGTTTCACCTTTTGTCCTTTTACAACAATTGGTTTAAGGTTAACAGTCGTGTTCTGGTTTGTCTTACGGAATTTAACCAACGAGTAGGTTCTAAGGTCTTCCTCAAAACTTACCAATTTGTCCATATCGTTACGCTCATAACGGATGCTGATCTTGTTGGCATCAACATATTCAACAACTCCGTCTCGCTCAGCATTGATCAATACACGAGAGTCGCGAGCAACCAATGGCTCAAGACCAGTACCTACGATAGGCGCTTGTGGTCTCAACAATGGAACTGCCTGACGCATCATGTTCGATCCCATCAAAGCACGGTTCGCATCATCATGCTCCAAGAAAGGAATCAATGATGCAGCGATTGAAGCGATCTGGTTTGGAGCAACGTCCATCAAGTTGATGTTGTTCGGATTTTCCACAGGGAAATCTCCTTCCAAACGTGCCTTGATTCTGTCGCTTGCAAATGAACCATCATCCTTCAGCACCGCGTTGGCCTGAGCAATCGTGTTCTTCTCTTCGTCTTCAGCGCTTAAGTAGATAGGCTCACTTTTCATATCCACTTTTCCACCTTCTACATTTCTGTAAGGAGTTTCAATGAATCCGAGCTTATTGACTTTTGCGTAAACACAAAGTGACGAGATAAGACCGATGTTCGGTCCTTCTGGTGTTTCAATGGTACAAAGACGACCGTAGTGTGTGTAGTGAACGTCACGGACCTCGAATCCAGCTCTTTCTCTCGAAAGACCACCAGGTCCAAGGGCAGACATTCTACGTTTGTGAGTTACCTCCGACAATGGATTGGTTTGATCCATGAACTGAGATAGCTGGTTTGTTCCGAAGAACGAGTTGATAACTGAAGAAAGTGTCTTCGCGTTGATCAAGTCAATTGGTGTAAAAACCTCGTTGTCACGAACGTTCATACGCTCCCGGATTGTTCTTGCCATACGAGCAAGACCAACTCCGAACTGCGCATACAATTGCTCTCCAACTGTTCTTACACGTCTGTTGCTCAAGTGGTCAATATCATCCACATCAGTCTTAGAATTGATCAGCTCGATCAAATACTTGATGATGGAAATGATGTCTTCCTTGGTAAGTACTTTTTGGTCTTCCGGAGTGTTCAAACCGAGTTTACGGTTGATTCGGAATCGACCTACTTCACCAAGATCGTATCGTTTATCTGAGAAGAACAACTTATCGATGATACCACGAGCAGTTTCCTCATCTGGTGGTTCAGCATTACGAAGTTGACGATAGATGTGCTCTACAGCTTCCTTCTCAGAGTTAGAAGTATCTTTTGCAAGTGTGTTGTAAATGATGGCGTAATCTGCCGCGTTCACTTCCTCTTTGTGAAGAATGATGCTCTTAACACCAGCTTCCAAAATAAGGTCGATGTGCTCTTTCTCAACAATCGTTTCACGATCAATGATCACCTCATTACGCTCGATTGATACAACTTCTCCAGTATCCTCATCTACGAAATCCTCAACCCATGAACGGAGAACCCTTGCGGCCAATTTGCGGCCTTTTACTCTTGCGAGACCTGCTTTGCTAACTTTTACTTCGTCAGCAAGACCGAAGATCTCTAAAATGTCTTTATCGCTTTCGAAACCAATAGCTCTTAAAAGCGTGGTTACAGGAAGCTTTTTCTTACGGTCGATGTAAGCATACATCGCACCGTGAATATCTGTTGCAAATTCAATCCAAGAACCTTTGAACGGAATTACACGCGCTGAGTACAATTTAGTACCGTTTGCATGGTAGCTCTGTCCGAAGAAAACTCCTGGTGAACGGTGAAGCTGAGATACAACAACACGTTCTGCACCATTTACAACAAATGATCCTTTCGGAGTCATATAAGGGATTGTTCCCAAATACACATCCTGAACGATGGTCTCAAAATCCTCATGCTCTGGGTCTGTACAATACAGCTTCAGCTTGGCCTTCAAAGGAACACTATGCGTCAGTCCTCTCTCTATACACTCTTCAATTGAATAGCGTGGAGGGTCGATAAAGTAATCCAAGAACTCAAGAACGAAGTTGTTCCTTGTATCAGTGATCGGGAAATTTTCCGCAAACACCTTGAAGAGACCCTCGTTATGACGATTCTCCGGAGTGGTCTCCAGCTGGAAAAAATCTTTAAAAGACTTGAGTTGTATTTCTAAGAAATCAGGATAAGGTATCTGATTCTTTGTGGATGCGAAACTGATTCGTCCGGTTTTTGTCTTCAAAGCCAAAATATTGAATTTTGAGGTTCGTGAAATGAAATGTCTGTAAACGGTAATAGGCCGAAGTCAGATCCCGACATGATCGGGACTGACTTCAACCTTGAAATGTTAGAAGAGGAGATTACTTAACCTCAACTTCTGCTCCTGCCTCAGTAAGCTGAGATTTAAGAGCTTCCGCTTCTTCTTTCGAAACTCCTTCTTTAAGTGGTTTTGGAGCACCATCAACAAGCTCTTTTGCCTCTTTAAGGCCAAGTCCTGTAAGCTCTTTTACCAACTTAACTACTGCAAGCTTAGCAGCTCCAGCTGATTTAAGGATAACATCGAATTCAGTTTGAGCTTCTGCTTCGTCTCCAGCGCCAGCACCAGCCGCAGGGCCAGCAAAAGCAACTGCAGCAGCTGCAGGCTCAATTCCGTATTCATCTTTAAGTATTTGAGCAAGTTCGTTCACTTCCTTTACAGAAAGGCTAACGAGTTGTTCTGCGAATTCTTTAAGATCTGCCATTTTATTTAGTTGTTATTCGTGTTTGTAAAATTGATTAATTGAAAACCGATAGGCGACTATTCGCCTTTTTCGGCAAGTGTTTGTAGTATACCAGCAATGTTTCTACCTGGGGTTTGAAGCGCAGAGATAAGGTTCTTCGCAGGCGACTGCAGAAGTCCAATGATCTCTCCAACCATCTCCTCTTTCGATTTGATGTTCTCCAAGACGTCAATACTTGCGTCTCCCACATAGATGCTTTCTCCTACATAAGCTCCTTTAAGCAATGGTCGGTCACCTTTCTTTCTGTACTCTTTGATCAGCTTTGCCGGAACATTGCCAGTTTCAGAGAACATGATTGAGGTATTGCCTTTCAATACGCCATAAAGACCTTCGTAATCGCCAGAGGCTCTTTCCATTGCTTTTCTAAGCAATGTGTTCTTTACAACTTTAAGACTTACCGATTTCTTGTGTGCCGCAGCACGAAGCTTGTAAGTTTGCTCAGCGTTGAGTTTTGAGATGTCAGCCAAATAAAAATTCGGATTGTTCTCCAACTCAACAGTCAAAGCATCAATTGCTTGATTTTTCTCTTGTTTGTTCATAATTGAGTCTTAACCGAATTAAACTGATTTAACATCTACTCTTACACTCGGAGTCATTGTCCCCGATAGAGCGATACTTTTAATGTAGGTTCCTTTGGCCGCAGATGGCTTCAGTTTAACAAGTGTTGAAATCAACTCTTTTGCATTCTCAACAAGTTTGTCTTCCGTAAAAGACACCTTGCCGATTGCTGCGTGAACGATTCCATACTTATCAACTTTGAAGTCGATCTTTCCGGCTTTAACATCCGAAACCGCCTTACCAATGTCCATGGTAACTGTTCCCGCTTTTGGGTTAGGCATAAGACCTCTTGGTCCCAATATCCTACCCAACGGACCCAATTTGGCCATAACCGTTGGCATGGTTACTATAACATCTACATCGGTCCATCCCCCTTTGATCTTGTCGAGATACTCGTCAAGTCCAACAAAGTCAGCACCGGCTGCCTTAGCTTCTTCCTCCTTATCTGGAGTACAAAGCGCAAGAACTTTCACCGCTTTACCTGTACCATGCGGCAGGCTGCATACACCACGCACCATTTGGTTCGCTTTTCTCGGATCGACACCTAACCTTACAGCTACGTCTACCGAAGCATCGAACTTTGATGCTGGCATTTGTTTGATCAGCCCTGCTGCATCCAAGAGTGAGTAGGTCTTGTCAACCTCCACCAACTCAAGGGCTTTCTTTCTATTTTTAGTAAGTGCCATTTTCTTAAGCTTTTTGTGGAAGGTTTCCAGTTACAGTCACTCCCATGCTACGCGCTGTTCCAGCGATCATATGCATGGCAGATTCAACAGTAAAACAGTTCATGTCAGACATTTTTTCTTCAGCAATGGCTTGAATCTGAGCTACTGTGATCTTACCGACTTTAACGCGGTTAGATTCAGCAGAACCAGTTTTAAGCTTGATCGCCTCTTTAATTGAGATAGCTACAGGGGATTTCTTGATCACAAACTCGAACGACTTGTCCGCGTAAACTGTGATCACCACCGGCAAAACCTTACCCGGAGAATCCTGTGTACGAGCGTTGAATTGCTTACAGAAGTCCATGATATTGACTCCTTTGGCACCCAATGCAGGTCCAATAGGCGGGGCAGGGTTAGCGGCACCACCCCGAACCTGGAGCTTAATAAATGCGCTTATCTCTTTTGCCATGTTTAACTATTGTTATTTGAACTATTTATATGTGATAGACAGCGCAGGGGGAAGCATTCGTAAATCAATGCGCTGAGATACCCGTGTTTATTTACTCTTTTTCTACTTGCATGTAGCTCAATTCCAATGGTGTTTTTCTTCCGAAAATCTTCACCATAACCTTGAGTTTTTTCTTTTCCTCGTTGATCTCTTCAATGATTCCACTGAAGCTATTGAAAGGTCCATCGATTACTTTAACCGCTTCTCCAACAACGAATGGGATATTCATTTCCTCATCGCTCTCGGCCAATTCATCAACCTTACCTAAAATTCGGTTAACCTCTGATTGACGCAATGGAACCGGTGAACCCCCTTTGGTCTCGCCAAGAAAGCCAATAACCCCTGTCACATTCTTAATGATGTGTGGGATTTCACCAATCAAATCTGCTTCAATCAAAATATATCCTGGAAAAAAGCTTCGCTCTTTACTTACTTTCTTTCCTTTTCTGATCTGAAACACTTTTTCCTTCGGAATAAGTACTTGAGCAACATGGTCAGACATTCCAGCGTGAGAAATCTCAGCCTCGATGTAGTCCTTTACTTTCGATTCCTGACCACTTATGGCCCGAACCACATACCATTTTTTACTGCTCTCACTCATCCTTGTCCTTACTTCAGTTTGTTCAGAATAACTCATAGAAAAATCCTAAAACACCTTTCCAAACCGAGTCCTCTCCACCGTTGATTCCGAAAACGAAGTCCATCACAAAAATCATAAGTGCTATGATGACAGACGCAACAGCTACAATCCAAGTGCTGTTCTGTAACTCAGCCCAAGTTGGCCAAGAAACTTTGTTCACTAACTCGTTGTACGATTCTTCTACGTATGTAATGATATTCGCCATTTCCTTTGTTTCGTTGCCGTTGCACGGGAGGAGAGACTCGAACTCCCGACACCAGGTTTTGGAGACCTGTGCTCTACCAACTGAGCTACACCCGTTTATTGAAGGCAAAAGGCATCCCGACAAGTCGGGACACCTTTTACAGCTTCAGTTTTTATTATTATTTGGTGATCTCTGTGATCTGACCAGCACCCACTGTTCTACCACCTTCACGGATAGCGAAACGTAGACCGATAGCCATTGCAACTGGAACAATCAACTTCACATTGATGGTCAAGTTATCTCCAGGCATAACCATTTCCTGTCCTTCTGGAAGGAAAATCTCACCAGTTACGTCTGTAGTTCTGATGTAGAACTGTGGACGATACTTGTTGTGAAATGGAGTGTGACGTCCACCTTCTTCTTTTTTCAAAACATAGATCTCAGCTTTGAATTCAGTATGAGGCTTGATTGATCCTGGCTTGGCAATTACCATTCCTCTTTTGATCGCTTCTTTCTCAATACCTCTAAGTAGAAGACCAACGTTATCTCCAGCTTCTCCTCTGTCTAGGATCTTACGGAACATCTCAACTCCAGTGATAGTAGAAGTCAATTTTTCTTCTCCCATACCAAGGATTTCAACTGGATCTCCAGTGTTGATAACACCGGTTTCAATTCTACCAGTAGCAACAGTTCCACGTCCAGTGATTGAGAATACGTCCTCAACTGGCATTAGGAATGGCTTATCGATCTCTCTTGGTGGAATTTCAATCCAAGTATCAACAGCATCCATCAACTCCATAATGGTCTTAGACCATTTTTCATCTCCGTTCAATCCACCCAAAGCAGAACCTTGGATAACTGGAGTGTTGTCTCCATCGTAATCATAGAAAGAAAGCAATTCTCTCAACTCCATGTCAACAAGCTCCAACAACTCTTCGTCATCGACCATGTCGCACTTGTTCATGAAAACAACTACTCTAGGTACGTTTACCTGACGTGCAAGAAGGATATGCTCACGTGTTTGTGGCATTGGTCCGTCTGTAGCAGCACAAACAAGGATAGCTCCGTCCATTTGAGCGGCACCAGTAACCATGTTTTTCACGTAATCCGCGTGACCTGGACAGTCAACGTGTGCATAGTGACGATTAGCAGTTGTGTACTCTACGTGAGAAGTATTGATTGTAATCCCTCTTTCTTTTTCTTCAGGGGCATTATCAATTGAGTCAAAACTTCTTTCAACAGACAAACCAGCTTTAGCTAGTACCATTGTAATAGCAGCTGTAAGTGTTGTTTTACCGTGGTCAACGTGGCCAATTGTACCAATGTTGACATGCGGCTTGGAACGATCAAAATTCTCTTTGGCCATGGTTAATTGTTAATTGATTATTACTTATTTGATTTTACTGTTTTACTTTTCAATATGCTCTCTCTCCTCTAATCGTTGAGCCAATGAGGGGAATTGAACCCCTGACCTCGTCCTTACCAAGGACGCGCTCTACCCCTGAGCTACATCGGCTTTCACACCCCGCAGCAATGGGGTTCTGTTTTAAATGAGCGGGAGACGAGATTCGAACTCGCGACCCTCAGCTTGGAAGGCTGATGCTCTACCAACTGAGCTACTCCCGCTTATAAATTTGTTTGGTGGTGGGGAGAGAAGGATTCGAACCTTCGAAGGTATAAACCAACAGATTTACAGTCTGTCCTCGTTGGCCGCTTGAGTATCTCCCCTACACTTAATATTTTCAAAGAACGAGCCGGTGGAGGGATTCGAACCCCCGACCAGCTGATTACAAATCAGCTGCTCTGGCCAACTGAGCTACACCGGCTTTTTTCACTACTTTCCTTTGTCCACGGGGGCTACAGCGTTGTTTGACCCTGAACCTCCTCGAAAAAGGACTGCAAATGTAATACTTTACCTTCAGCTGAACAACCCCGCTAGAAAAATTTATGACTTAATTCTGACGTCTCTCAAAATGTTTAGAAAACGGTTATCAACATTTCAATTCCAGTAACTATTGAGCACAAAAAAACTCCAGCAAGCTGGAGTTTCAAATCGTGCGAGACAATGCTTTGGTTAAGGCATCGTCTTTTCTTTTTGCTTTTTCAATTGTCTCCTAAGCGCTTCTACCGCCAAATCAGTCGCTTCTTCAAACGATTTGCACTGACGTTTGGCGAACAGATCGTTGCCTGGAACCAGCAACTTTATCTCTGCTATCTTGTTCTCTGCTGAACTACTTTTATCCAATCGAAGAAATACCTCGCTATCTATTATTGAGTTACTGTAGGTATTCAACTTGTCGATCTTACTCTCAATGAAGTTGATCAGTTTCTCGTCAGCATCGAAATGGATTGATTGAATCTTAACCTTCATGACTTCGTTTTTTATGCCCTTGGATGAGCTTGTTTATATATCTGTGTTAATTTCTCTATGGTATTATGGGTGTAGACCTGAGTGGCAGATAGACTGGCGTGACCCAACAACTCTTTAATGGCATTAAGATCAGCGCCATTATTGAGCATATGTGTTGCAAACGTGTGCCTAAGAATATGTGGACTCTTTTTCCCAATGGTTGTTACTAATCGAAGATACTTATTCACTTTCCGATAAACAAATCCATCTGACATCATCTTTCCATTATCGTCCAAGAGCAAACATTCGGGTGCGCTTAGGTTGCCAAATTGATGAGTTGTCATTTGACTGTATTCACTGATCATGCTTATCGTTTGAGGGGATAACGGAATGATCCGTTCCTTATTCCTTTTACCACGAACTTTTAACTCTTGTTTTGATTCGTTAACATTTGCCACCTGAAGACTGATCAGCTCTGCGCGTCTCATACCTGTGCAGTAAAGCAATTCAATGATCAACTTATCTCTTGTTCCGGCAAAACCATCTCCGAAATCGAGATCGTCAAGTAAACGCTCCATTTGAACCTGTTCAAGAAAAAGCGGAAGTTTTTTCTTGGTTTTAAGCGAATTGATCTTAGCCATCGGATTTTTGGCCACCAATTCGTTTCGGATGAGATATTTATAGAATGATCGGAGGCACGAGATCTTCCGGTTTACGGAACTTGGTTGAAGTTTATCGTCTTCGAGGATTGAAATGATCCATGAACGGATGTCATGATGATCGACCTCTTCAATATTTGCTACCTCAAGATTTTCGGTAACGTGGTGAATGAATTGGTCGAGGTCTTTGGAATATGCCGTGACCGTGTGAACAGAGAATCGCTTTTCCTTTTGGATATAATTCAAGAAATCCTGTACGATATGGCGCATAAAAAAATTCCAGCTAGTATTTCTCTAACTGGAATTCCAATAATTTGTTTCAGTGTTTCTGACGAACTAAGATTCGTCTTCTATACGTAGTCCTTGAACGTAAACTGCTTTCTTAATTTCTTTTCTTCGCTCAACAGATGGCTTTACGTATTGCTTTCTGTTTCGCAGATCACGCATTGCTCCGGTTTTTTCAAACTTACGTTTGAATTTCTTCAGACTTCTTTCAATGCTTTCGCCTTCTTTTACTGGGATGATCAACATGTCTTTTAACTCCTTTTGTTCAAAATGGGCTGCAAAAATACATTTTTATCTATTGTTTGAACGCTATCAGTCAATTATTCTGGTGATTGGAAATCAAGTTTCTTTATCTGAACGTGGATTTCCTGTCTATTCATGTTCCAGAAGTATATTTTGAAGTTGGTTGCGGCAGCATCAAAATGGTAAGTTCTTTTCAAAATCAGCTGGTCATTGTCCCAACTTGGGCGTATCCAATGCATCGGAATCATGTTGTAAGTGCCATTTCCATCGGGGTCTGAAGATGATATTACGAGCTGGCCGTCCCAAAATCCACCATCCACTTCAACATTTGCCAAAAGTCCAAAACTGCCTGTTGATCCTGGAAGCCGCGAGACCGAATCGTTCAGCAACTCGTAAAACTCATCCGTTCCATTAATCTCGCTTGATTTTGGCTGCAGATTCCAAGGTTCAGACCAGTGGATGGGATTCCTTCTCGACAACAGATATACTCCATTAGCATCATCTATATACATGGTATCGTACGGAATGCTTCGGAAATCAAAATCCGCAGGCCGCGCGATGATCAGATCCGCCAGCGTATCGGGCACTGGATCTCGCTGAAGTAGTTGCAGTTCAGAATTGTTTAGGAAGTTATAGTAGGCCCAACCGAGTTCATTCAAATATTCTGCACTGATTGTCAATGGTTCATCCAAGGTCCGTTGATATTCCACAACCTCATTGTAAATATCATCGCTTCCATGCCATTTAGGCCAAAGAATGGTGGTGTTGAAATTGAAATGATCAGCAAGATGCATCGGGAAAAACAAAAGCGATAATCCCATCCATTTTACCTTCCTATTGGTTTCTGTCAGTTCATCCAATGCACCAGAAAAGGTGATAAGAAACAGCGGAATGTAGTACATGCCAACCCTGTTTTCGGGGAAATTCATTCCAAAAATGAGATTGAGAAGAATGGATCCGATAGCATTAAACAACAGCAGAAACGCAGCCAATCGAACCGAATTCCACTGCATACTTTTCATTGCTGCCCGTGCGAGCAGATAAACGGAAGATAATGCCCCAATAATGGTAATGATGGTTGAGAATGTCGGAGTTTCCTTAATAAGCTGATAGCGAACCAAGGACCTGACCGTGACCTGAATGAACCCATCATCAAACCCCGTATAAAGCAGCCCTCGCTCCTTTAGCTCGAAACCGTAATAAGAAGCCGCTACAAAGAAGAGCCCTCCAAAAACAGCCCAGACAATGAAATGCAATCCGCGTTTAGTTTCCACGCCAAACAGTATCAGGAACGTAAGGCCGAGGAAAATGAGATACGTGTTGAGTAAGGCAAGGCTGGCCGCAACCGCCAACCACATCCAGAACCAAAGTAAAAATTGATGCTTGAGTTTTGTGGTCCGTAGATACTGCGCTCCATGAAATATTGCGCCAAGCAGAAAAGCCAATGACATGGCATAGCCTCGCGCCAAGGAGAAAAATTCCAACGGGAAAGCAGCGGTAATGAGCGCAATGAGCGTAAGCCAACGAAGCAATCCGCTTTTAAACTCTTGGGTTATTCGAATGGCGAAGAACCCGTAAACGAGAAAGGCTAGCACATTCGGAAGTCGTATCCAAATCTGTTCTGGTCCGAAAACGCGGTAACAGAAGTAACTGAGCGCTGAATTGAGAATGTGGTTGTTGGCATCCCAATGCGCCTGATAAGGCAAGAATTTTCCAGGAACGATATAGTGAAAAAACGTTGCCGCCTCATCGTGGAAGGTTGGAACATACATGGCGCGCAGCACCACATATATAAAGACCAATAGCACGGAGAGTGCGGCCAACAGCCGCTCGATCTGACTCATAAGCGGCAAGTTAGCCCAAGAAATTCAAACGATTATCCTTTGATGAGATTCTTGGCAATGACCACTTTCTGAATCTCAGACGTGCCTTCGCCAATGGTGCACAGTTTGCTATCGCGGTAGTATTTCTCGGCAGGAAAATCTTTTGTGAACCCGTATCCACCGAATATCTGCACTGCTTCTGTACTTGAACGCACGCAAACTTCGGACGCGTAATACTTGGCCATGGCCGATTTTACGGTAACGTTCAATCCGCGGTTTTTCATATCTGCAGCTTGAAGCGTTAGCAATTCAGCGGCTTCATATTCGGTGTGCATATCGGCCAATTTGAATGCAATGCCTTGAAATTCGGCAATTGGCTTTCCAAATTGCTCGCGCTCTTTGGCGTATTTGGTAGCTGCTTTGGTTGCTCCTTTGGCAATACCAAGGGAAAGCGCTGCAATAGAGATGCGACCACCATCCAACACTTTCATTGCCTGAATGAATCCATCTCCTTCTTTACCGATCATGTTGCTTTCGTGCACTCGGCAATCTTGGAAAATGAGCTCAGCGGTTTCGGAAGCACGCATTCCAAGCTTGTTCTCTTTCTTACCAGAAGTAAAACCTGGCGTTCCTTTCTCAATAGCAAAAGCGGTCATCCCATGAGAATCGCCTTTTGCGCCTGTTCTGGTCATTACAACAGCAATATCGCCAGATATGGCATGTGTGATGAAGTTCTTCGCTCCATTGATGACCCAATATTCTCCGTCTTTGACAGCTGTGGTGTTCATCCCTCCCGAATCGGAACCAGTGTTGTGCTCTGTCAATCCCCATGCACCGATCCATTCGGCAGTGGCAAGTTTTGGCAACCAGCGCTTTTTCTGTTCTTCATTGGCGTGAGCAAGAATGTGCCCTGTGCACAAGGAATTGTGCGCAGCCATGGAAAGTGCGATGCTTCCGCAAACGCTTCCGATCTCGGTCAATGCGGTGACGTATTCCAAATAGGATAGGCCGGCACCACCGTATTCTTGCGGAACGAGCATTCCCATCAATCCCAATTCGCCCATTTGCTTGAAAAGCGGCACAGGGAATTCCTGGCTTTCATCCCACTCCATCATTTTTGGGCGGATGTTCTTCTCTGCAAAATCGCGACACATGTCTGCGATCATCTTCTGGTTCTCGTTCTGTGAAAAATCCATATTGGCTTTTTATTCTCTATTTAAAATATGCTGATGCTCAATTAATTCCGCGCTTTGCTACTACTAAATCCCCCGTCTCGTTCCTCGACACCCCCTTTGAAAGGGGGAATCGCAACTTGCAGATATTGTGGTAAAATGAATTCACTCATATCAATAACTGATCAAGCTGACAAAGTTCTCTGAATAGTTATCCAAAGCGTCTTTGCCGTTTAAAAAATCGAGTGCTACAAGGAAGGCAAACCCTGCCACCTTGCCTTTTTGTTTTTGAATTAGTTCTGCGGCTGCACAGGCAGTTCCGCCTGTGGCCAACAGGTCGTCATGAATCAATACGTTCCAACCGGGCTGAATGACATCGGTGTGCATTTCTACCGTGGCTGTACCGTACTCCAATTCGTATTGATGCGAGACTGTTTGGTACGGCAGTTTCCCTGCTTTTCGGACCGGGATGAATGGAATTTTGAGCGCTTGAGCCATCATCATTCCAAAAAAGAAACCGCGGCTTTCAACCCCAACAATTGCATCCACTTTCCAAGACTTTACATGAGCGGCCAAGGATTCGGCAATATCGAGACACAGAGTGTGATCGAGCAATATGGGCGTGATGTCTTTGAAGAGTATTCCCGGTTTGGGAAAATCAGGGACATCTCGGATGGCTTGCTTTACTCGGGATTGCAGCATTTAGGGCAGCGTGATATAAGCTGCAATTTTACGATAAGGTTCTCCTTTTAGCAAATGGATGTTTTCTAGGTCGGAAATGCTCCTAAAAGCACCATGCTGTTCTCTATAGTTTACAATCGCCTTGGCCTGATTAAGGTTAATGTAGGGATGTTTCAATAGTTGCTTTACATCTGCAGTGTTCACATTTATGCGTTCTCGTATTGTGGTGTCAACTGTTACGAAAGCTGAAATCGGATTGAATCTAGCGGTATCCATTCCGTAAACTTCCAGCAATTGTTCTTTTGTGATGTAGCCACCAAGTAGCTCGCGGTATTTGACAATCCGTTTAGCATAGGAACTTCCGATGCCGCGAAGTTTGATCAATTCGTTGGTGTCGGCAGTATTCAGTTCAACAACAACAGGTTCGAATTTGGGCTTCTCCCACTTTGGTCGGTTTTCAAACTCTCTTTTAAATTCCTTTTCAGGAATTGCTTCAATATTGATGAATGGTGCAAGTTCCTGGTATCGTTCATCGTCAACCACAAACAGTTTCTTGATGTCTTCTGGTTTTTTGAAGCAGGCTCCTGCGTTTCGATACTTGATGATGGAAGCTGATTGTTTTGGGCTGAAGCCCAAAGCCACCCAACCGGCACTGTCAAGTGTGTTCGGGTCGAATTTGAAAAGTTCCTTCTTTTCTGGAAGCCAAGGTTGCGGTGTTTCGTTCTGCTCTACGATTGAATCCGTCTGAATTTGAAACTGAAGGATTGAAGGCCCGTACTTCAATTGTATTTCCTGCCAATCGCCTTTCCAAAAAAACCGCTGATACATGTTGAAGGCTATCAGGCCTAGCAACAGCAGCACCAGCACAATAATTGCATTGCGCTCTGAGCGATGAAACGTTAGATATTCCTTGAACCAACGGGGTAACATTCCTCTTGATCTTGAAAACCAAGAAGAAAATTAATAATCATAAACTGAAAATCCAACAAAGTGATATGATCACTTTCCTTTTATCGCCTCCAAGTATCTGGCGAGTTCTTCCTTTACGTAAGGTGTGAGGATGAAGAGTCCGATCATGTTAGGTACCATCATGGCAAAGATCATGGCATCGGAAAAATCGAGTACGGAGCCCATTTTGGATGCGGCACCGACCACTACGAACAGACAGAAGAGCACTTTATAGATGACCTCGTTTCGGTGCGACTTTCCGAAGAGGAAGGTCCATGATTGCATTCCGTAATAGGACCAAGAGATCATGGTAGAGAAGGCGAAGAGCACAACTGCTATGGTAAGAACGATGGAGAAATGCGGTATGGCACTTTCGAAGATGTGATTTGTGAGACCGACACCTGAAAGTGTTCCTACGCCTTCGATAACGGCATTGCCTCCTGCATCGCCATAGGCAAAAAGACCTTCTACGTTATAAATAACGATAACGAGGGCAGTCATGGTGCAGATGACCACGGTATCGATGAATGGTTCGAGGAGTGCAACGATTCCTTCGGAGGCTGCATGTTTTGTTTTGACCGCGGAGTGAGCGATGGCTGCAGACCCGATTCCTGCCTCGTTTGAAAACGCTGCTCTACGGAAGCCTTGAATGAGTACACCAATAGCTCCGCCTGCGATGCCTGCACCTGTGAATGCTCCGTTAAAAATGGCGGCAAAGGCTGCTGGGATATGCTCGGCATTCATGAAAATGATGATGAGCGCAGCACCCACGTAAATGACTGCCATGAAAGGAACGATCTTCTCAGTAACAGATGCTATTCGTTGAATTCCACCAAGAATGACCACGCCAACTAGGAGCGAAAGGATAATTCCGAAAACGGTGCCACCGTAAGCAGATTGAATTCCTGCTGAAGTGAGGAAAATCTCTGCTGCTTGATTGGCTTGGAACATGTTTCCTCCTCCGAACGAACCACCCACGCACATGATGGCAAATATCACGGCTAAGGCTTTTCCGAGACCTGTCATGTTCTTAGCGGAAAGGCCTTTAGAAAGGTAATACATTGGGCCGCCATAGACGCGTCCATTGGCATCTATCTCTCGGAAGCGAACACCCAAGGTACACTCCACAAACTTGGAAGACATTCCGAGCAGTCCGGCAAAGATCATCCAAAACGTGGCTCCTGGCCCGCCAATGGCAATGGCCACTGCTACACCTGCAATATTGCCCAATCCGACAGTGGCAGATAATGCTGCAGTAAGTGCCTGAAAGTGATTGACCTCGCCATCGGCACCTTCGATACGAATCGTGTCAGGTTCGTTACCATCGACAATGTTCAGGTCCGAAGGCATTTCCTCTACATGCTCGTATTTTCCACGAACGGTGTTTATTGCTATCCCGAAAAGGCGCAGCCCTGGAAACTTGAAAATGACCGTAAAATATAGGGCTCCCAAAATGAGGGGAAATAGCACCCAAAAAACCTTAATGTCTTCTGTGAATGGAATCTGATAGAATATGAGCCCAACAAACCAGCCTGTTGCCTGACCGAAATAGTGATCGATCTTCTGATCCAATCCCATTGCTTCTTGGGCAAAGGTGAACATAGGCATTAGAGTGGCTGTGAATAGTGCTAAAAGCTGCTTCATATATCTGAGGTTAACATTGAATGAATAGATGGTTAAGAACAAAAGTCTAAAAAAGGACGAGATGGGCAAGAGAATCTTGCGTGAAGTTTCGATATATCGCATGCATCGGGCCTAAGGCTCAAAGACAATCGATCATGAAAAAATGAAAATTGACTATGCGCGTTTCTTCTTGAACCACGCCATTATCTGTTTGCGATAAAAGGCGTAGAAGAAAATGGCTGCCATGATATATGGCATGAACATGAGATAAACAATGGCATTATTCAAGCCATTACCTACAGTGAATGAATCATCACTCAATTGATTTGACTCCGTAGTTGCACGACACATGCTGCATTGCGCTTCTGCCAATTCCGGAAGAAAAATGGCCAACACGAAAACCGCCACAAACATCATTGCCAAGCAATTCCATCTATTGGATCTAGATGTATTCGTGTTTGCTATTTGACCTATAATCTTCACTTAAAACTCGTAGTAAGGCGAAATCATCAGATAAACCACCACCCCAGTTACTGTTACATACAGCCAAACTGGGAACGTGAATTTAGATACTTTTCGGTGACGCTCTACTTTTCCGGTGAGGCCCAAATAGAAGGAAACCAACACCATTGGGAGCACAATTGCAGCCAGCAAGATGTGCGTTAAAAGTATGAACAGATAAAGCGGTCGAATTGGATTATCAATGGGGAATTTGGTTTCAACACCGAAAGAATGAAAGATGATATATGACACCAAAAACAGGCTGGACAGCACAAACGTGGTAATGTTGAGACTCTTGTGCAAGGCTATTTTCTTGTTCTTAATGGCCATGAGTGATGTGATCAACAGTACAGAACACGCACCATTTATTGTTGCATTCAACAAGGGAAGATATTTGGCCCATTCGGGAATAAAATCCTGCTTTGGTAATGAGTAGAGCACTACTACGACACCAAAAACCACTACTGAGAGTGCCATTATCAGTTGAAAAACCTTCTTGTCGTTCATTCTTGTTCTTTTCAGTCAAACTCAGCAACCAATTGCGAAAGGGAATGTTCAGTCTTCCACCAAGATTCCAGCATTCTGAGAATGCTTATTCAGCTGCTTCCGGTTTCTTGTTCTTCTTAAGCTCTAGGTTGTACTCTGCAATCAAGACCTTGATGTCATCGATCAGGTCGCGCATTTGATGTGCGTCCGTTCCATCGTAAACTCCGATGATGTTCCCGTTGTCATCTTCCCGCGAGCGAAGATGTCCTTCCTTATCTACCAGAATGAAATATTCGGTGTGTAGAAATCCGCCTTTGGCTAAGCTGTCTTCCATTGCGCTAGAGAGGTAATCGTAGGCTACAGCATACAATGAATCTTTTTCTCCCGTAAGAAAGTGCCAATCCTGACTGTTTATTTTTCGATCGTCCGCGTATTGCTTTAGAATAGCTGGCGTATCATGCTTTGGGTCTACCGTATGCGATAAGATCAAAAACTCATCGTAGTGCGCAAACCGATCATTGATCTTCATGAGATTGGCCGTCATGATCGGACAAATGGTAGGACATGAAGTGAAAAAGAAATCTACCAAGTAGATCTTTCCTTCAACATCTTTATTGGTAATTGTATCTCCTTCTTGATCGATGAATGAGAATTTTGGAGCAGAACGCTGTACGGTTTCTCCATCGACATTGGTATACGTTATAAAAGGAAGGTGAGCAAAATTGTGCTCACCTTTCACAAAGAATAAGTATAAAATGGTAGGAAGAAAAAGTATCGCAAAAAGTATGATGTACTTTTTGGCACCTGTTTCACCTTTCATCAAAAGCCGAAATAGTTTTCGAGTACTGGACGAACTCCTCCGTTGTAAACTCCTTCCGTTAGGCCAATAAAGATGAGATATCCGATTAGAACGAAGTATGGAAGCAACACTACTGCTTGGAAACTTTTCTTTTCGTCTCCCAAGTGCATGAAGATCATCACAATGTAGCCGGCCTTCACCAAGGTCAGCGTAATGAATGTGTATTTAAGAATAGCGGTCATCGATTCATCTCTCGACCACATCATTCCCATTGCTACTTCAATGATGGTTACTATTGACAACAATGCCAGTACCATCATGAATTTTTTGCGCATTTTCTTGCCTTCCTCCTCGCTGTGGTGAGTGTCTAGGCTGTATTCGTAAATGTCGTCTCTTGCGTCCATTGCTGTCTATTGAGCTGATTTATCAGAGTAGGTAAAAGAATGTGAAAACGAAGACCCATACAAGGTCTACAAAGTGCCAGTACAATCCAGACTTCTCAACCATTTCGTAGTGGCCGGTCTTTTCAAATTTGCCATCTACCACCATTAGGAAGATGATGAAATTGATGACCACACCCGAGAATACGTGGAAACCGTGGAAACCTGTAATGAAGAAGAAGAAATCGGCAAACAACGGTATGCCATATTCATTGTGTCTCAAATTTGCTCCATGAATATGAGTAGCTGTAGCAAGCATTCCTTCGGCTTCTTTCCCAGAAACTTCTTTAAAACCAACATGTCCGTTATCAGGAACAACAAAAACACCTTCTGCCATTACGTGTGTATGTGGGTCAATCTTGTAGCGCATAACCGTAACGCCATCTTCCAACAAATAGGCTCCGTGCTCCGTTCCATGAATGAAGTGATACCATTCCCAAGCTTGCGAACCAACGAAAACCAGACCGCCAACGATGGTCAGCACCATCCAGAATTGAACTGATTTCTTCTTCATTCTGTGTCCGGCCTCTACAGCCAATACCATTGTAACAGAAGACGCGATCAGCACAAATGTCATGAAAGCCACATATGCCAACTCAATATGTCCATCGTACATTGGAAAGTGTGTGAACACATCGCCAGCTGTTGGCCAAATGTCATCGTACTTGTGGCGCATGTAACCATACGCTGTAAGTAGTCCTGAAAAGGTGAAAGCATCGGAGATGAGGAAGAACCACATCATCATTTTTCCGTAGCTGATCTTGTAAGGTGAGGTTCCTCCGCCCCACGGAGATGCGCTGTGATCGCTGTGCGATGGAGCGGCTGTTTGACTAACGTGTCCTGACATTATTTAGACTGATTATAAAGACCTGATTTTAAAGTCGCTGCAATTTTAACGAATTAATAGTAAAAACAAGAAGAGGTAAACCCACAGGATATCAAGAAAATGCCAATAGATTGATCCTAGTTCTAGTGGAAGCACATTTTGCTGCGTAATTTTTCCCGAAAACGCCTTCATTAATAAGATGATCAACCAGATAATTCCTCCCAAAAGGTGAACTATATGAAGTCCCGAAAGGATATAAAGGAATGATGCACTGACGTTAAAGGTCTCATTGATGCGTTCATTAATAGGTTCGGAATAGGAAATGTCGCCTGGTTTGTAGAAATTTCCTTGATCGTAAAGCACCGGCTCTCCTTTCATCAAAATGATGTAGTCTTGGCCATACTCGCCTTGCAGGTTGCCTAGGTTACCGAGAAAAAACTTCCCTTCAGATCGAAGTTCGCTCCAACCCAAGTATTGAGTTCCAGTGAACCCAAGTCCCAAAATAAAAGTGAGCGCCAACCAAAGCTTCAAGCCTGAAACGTTTCCTGCAACAATACTTTGCTTTGCAAGAAAAATGGTGATACTACTAACAACAAGAAGAAGCGTGCTGTAAGTGAACATCTGTGGCAACTTGTCCTGAACCCAGAAATGATCTGCCTGAAGCACAATATATGCGCTAGTGAAAGCGGCAAAGAACATGGCAATGCTTGCCACGCCCAACCAAACCAACATACGTTTGGCTCTATTTGCTCCTGGCTCTTGGTTTGAATTTGTTTCCATTTCAGATCTTATCAATAAGGTATGCAAGCTGAACAACAGGTAAATAAACGAACGAACCGAACATCAGTTTCTTGGCATCATCAGCCGATAACGATCGGTATAGATTGAACGCTTGGATGGTAAAAATGACCCCAGCTACGATGGCAACCGCACCTGAAACGAGTCCAGTGAACCCGAAAAACACAGGAAGCAAACTTACTGGGACGAGGCCGATAGTGTAAACCAAAATCTGAAATGCTGTTCCCTTATCTCTTCCACCGGCAGAAGGCAACATCTTAAAACCTGCTTTCAGATAATCATCATTCACCCGCCAAGCAATGGCCCAAAAATGTGGGAACTGCCAAATGAACTGAACAGCAAACATAAGCAGCGATATCAATGTTATTTTTCCGAATCCATCTGTGGCAGCAACGCAGCCTAACATGGGCGGGATAGAACCCGGAAAAGCACCTACAAACACGGCAAATGGTGTTTTCCGTTTCATTGGCGTATAAACTACTACGTAGAGGATCAAAGCAAGAAACCCAAGAATTCCGCACATCGGATTGATAAGATAGCCAAGAATGCCAATACCCAGAGAGCCCAAGAGCGATGCAAGGATCAATGCTTCAGTAACGCTCATTTTTGAGGTTGGAAGCGGACGGTTTTTGGTCCGATCCATCAAGGCGTCCAAATCGCGTTCTATGATCTCATTGAAGCCGTTTGACGCTCCTGTTAGGAGTGTTCCTCCAACAATCAGCGCGGCCATGATGCTCAAATTGAACTCATCGGCAGCCAATCCATAGCATATTACGGAAGACAGTACTACCAGTGAAGCCAATCGGAGCTTGAGAAACTCCGAATAATCTTTGATCTTTCCCATGAATGTGACACCCGTTTGGGTAGTTGTCAATTCTTCCGTGGTCAATTTATACTACTGTTTATCGGCAATTAAAGCTTTGCCTTCACTTCTACAATCTCGTAACCTTCAATGATGTCGCCAACTTTGATGTCGTTGAACCTATCGATGTTCAAACCACATTCAAATCCTTTAGCTACTTCTTTCACGTCTTCTTTGAATCGTTTGAGGGATGCCAATTCGCCTGTGTACACAACGATACCATCTCGGATGACACGAACCTTGGTGTTTCGGCTCACTTTTCCGTCAAGCACCATACATCCGGCAATTGTACCGACACGTGTGATCTTGAATGTTTCGCGAACCTCGATGTTGCCAACGATCTTCTCTTCGAATTCTGGGGCCAACATACCTTCCATGGCCGATTTCACCTCATCGATGGCATCGTAAATGATGCTATAAAGCTTGATCTGAATCTGTTCTTGCTCCGCTACTTTACGTGCATTAACAGATGGTCTAACTTGGAATCCGATAACAATTGCATCAGAAGCAGAAGCTAGCAATACATCCGATTCGGAAATCTGACCAACGCCTTTCATGATGATATTGACCGCGATCTTCGGTGTAGAAAGTTTGAGTAACGAATCCGAAAGAGCTTCAATAGATCCGTCCACGTCACCTTTTACAATCAGGTTCAATTCTTGGAAATCTCCGATAGCAATTCTTCGTCCGATCTCATCAAGCGTAATATGCTTGTGAGTTCTCAGTCCTTGCTCACGTTGCAGCTGCAACCTTCTTGTTGCTACTGAACGCGCTTCCTTCTCATCTTCCATTACGTTGAAGGTGTCTCCAGAAGATGGTGCTCCGTCCAGACCAAGCACTTGTGCCGGCATTGACGGGCCTGCCTGTTTCATCGGCACTCCACGCTCGTTGAAAAGCGCCTTCACTTTCCCGCTGTGGCCACCGGCAAGAATCACGTCTCCGATCTTCAAAGTACCTGATTGAACCAACATGGTTGAAACGTATCCACGACCTTTATCAAGCTCACTTTCAATGATTGTTCCTACAGCACGTTTGGAAGGGTCTGCTTTCAGCTCAAGCAGTTCTGCTTCGAGCAATACTTTTTCAAGCAACTTATCCACGTTTAGTCCTGATTTCGCAGAAATTTCTTCGCACTGATATTTTCCACCCCAATCTTCAACAAGAATGTTCATGGAAGCAAGTTGCTCCTTGATCTTTTCAGGATTGGCGCCTGCTTTATCAATTTTATTGATGGCGAAGATCATTGGCACTGCAGCTGCTTGAGCGTGGTTAATGGCTTCTTTGGTCTGAGGCATCACAGCATCATCTGCTGCAACAACGATGATCACAACGTCTGTAACCTGCGCACCACGGGCACGCATTGCGGTAAACGCTTCGTGACCTGGTGTATCCAAGAACGCAATTCGCTTTCCGTTTTCAAGTTCCACACCGTATGCACCAATGTGCTGCGTAATTCCACCGGCTTCGCCCGCAATTACGTTCGCATCGCGGATATAATCGAGCAAGGATGTTTTACCGTGGTCAACGTGACCCATGATGGTGACGATCGGTGGTCTTTCAACCATCGCCTCCTCATTATCTGGCTCTTCTAGGATTGAATCTTGAACCTCCGCACTTACGAATTGAACTTCGTGTCCGAATTCCTCAGCAACGATACTAAGTGTTTCCGCATCCAAACGTTGATTGATGGACACGAAAAGACCTAAACTCATACAGGCCGCGATAATCTCATTCACCTGAACATCCATCATCTTAGCCAACTCATTGGCCGTAACGAACTCGGTTACCTTGATTGTCTTCTTGTCAAGTTCAGATTGTTCTTCTTCCTCAAGAACGCGTTCCTGATAAGCTTGGCGTTTTTCTCTACGGTATTTCGAACCTTTGGATTTGCTGTTTCCACCGCTCAAACGGGCAAGTGTTTCCTTTATCTGCTTTTGGATTTCTTCGTCCGTAAGCTCTGGCTTCTTGTCGCGCCTTTGTCCTGGTGCTCCTCCACTTCGTTGGCCTGCTGCTGGTGCGGCACCAGGTGTTGTGGTTTCTCCAGGAACCGGTCTTCTTACCCGTTTTCTCTTGCGCTTTTTATCAGCCGAATCATTTGAAGTGGCAACCGGCTTTTTCTCCTTTGGTTTCTCAACCGGAAGCTCCATTTTACCAAGAACCTTAGCTCCAGCAAGCCTCTCCACATTTACCTTAATAACCTCACTCTCCACTTTGTCGGCCTCTGCTTGCTTTGAGTCGGCCTCAGCTTTTTTCTCAGCTTCTTCTTTCTCAACTTTCGCTTTAGCAGCAGCTTGGGCAGCTTCCTTCTCTTTCTTGGCTTTCTCCTCTTCCTGCTTTTTTCTGCGGGCTTCAGGGGTAAGGTCATCCAAGTTCATGGTACCCATCACCTTCGGACCGGTCATCTTCTCGGTCTCAACCCTCACCACTTGTACTTTCTCGAGCTCTTTTACTTTCTCGAGCTCTTTTACTTTCTGAGCCGCAGCTTTCTCTTCTTCCTGCTCTTCTGAAGCTGCAATACGTTCGTCCTTGCGCTGCTGAAGCAATTCAGCTTTGGCTTCGGCCTCCATCTTAAGCTTTCGGTCAGCCGCAAATTCGCCCACAAGAATGCTATACATCTTCTCATCCAACTTGGAGTTGGGGTTGATATCCGAATAGCCCTTGCCTTTGAGGAAATCGACAATTGTTGCCGTTCCCACATTGAGGTCTCTTGCTACTGCACCTAATCTTCTCAGTATTCCTTCTGCCATTTATGCTGGTACTTATATTTTCATTTCATGACCGATGAATTATCAGTCAGCAAATTCTTCTTTCAGGATCTTGATCAGTTCATCAACTGTTTCTTCCTCAAGATCGGTTCTCTTAACAAGATCGGCTTTCCCGATTTCAAGCACACTTTTAGCTGTATCACAACCAATGGCTTTCAATTCGTCAAGTACCCATCCTTCAATTTCATCTGCAAATTCTTCTAGATCCACATCTTCAACATCCACATCAGAATCGCGATAAACATCAATTTCATATCCAGTAAGCTGACCAGCCAACCGAATGTTGAAACCACCTTTTCCGATGGCCAATGAAACCTGATCTGGCTTCAGGTAGACATCAGCTCTTCCTTTATCATCACGCAACTCAATCCGAGTGATCTTCGCTGGACTCAAAGCCCGTTGGATGAAAAGCTGCGAATTATTGGTGAAATTAATCACATCGATGTTTTCGTTGCGAAGCTCACGAACAATTCCATGAATTCTTGAACCTTTCATACCTACACACGCTCCAACAGGGTCGATTCGGTCGTCATAAGATTCCACAGCAACTTTTGCGCGCTCTCCCGGAACACGAACAATCTTTTTAATGGTAATAAGACCATCAAAAACCTCAGGAACTTCATTTTCAAACAGTCGCTCCAAAAATCGAGAATCTGTTCTAGACATGATAACAACCGGATTGTTGTTTCTCATCTCCACTTCTTTGATAACGGCTCTAACCGTATCGCCTTTCTTGAAATAATCGCTTGGAATCTGTTCTGTTTTAGGAAGGATCAATTCGTTCCCTTCGTCATCCAAGATCAGAATCTCTCGTTTCCATATCTGATAAACCTCTCCAGTGATCATCTCACCTTCTCGGTCTTTATACTTTCTGAAAACATTGTCTTTTTCAAGATCCATGATTCTTGAAGCAAGATTTTGGCGGATGGCCAAAACTGCTCTACGTCCAAAATCTTCGAGTTTCACAGGTTCAGACACTTCCTCACCTACTTCAAAGTCAGCCTCAATCTTAAGAGCTTCTGACAATGGAATTTGCAATACATCGTCTTCCAAGTCATCATCTGCAACAATCTCTCGATTTCTCCAGATCTCAAGGTCACCCTTATCAACGTTAATGATCACATCGATGTTCTCATCTGTACCGTATTGCTTTATGAGTAATGAGCGGAACACATCCTCCAAAATGCTCATCATTGTCACCCTGTCAATGTTTTTGAATTCTTTGAATTCCAAAAACGACTCTATAAGATTTAAACTGTTCATTTCTAGTTATTTGAACGATATTACTGTCTTGGCTTCCTTTATTGTACTTAGCGGGATTGTGATCGGCCCCACTTCTTCTTTTTTCTTCTTTACTTCAGGCTCAACGGTTATTTCATCGTCATTGAAAGCTGTCAATAAGCCTTTGACCTGAACTCCATCCAACGTTGTCACCCTTACTTCCCTTCCTACATTCTTCTTGTATTGCAATGGATGTTGAAAAGGTTCGGTAAGCCCAGGAGACGAGACCTCTAACTCATAATCCTCCACTTCCCTATCGAGGTTTCCCTCTATATGTCTACTGATGCTCACGCAGTCCATCACGTTCAGTCCTCCTACAGCATCGATAAACACACGAATCCGATTTGAAGGCAACACTTTTGCAGAAACGATGAAAAGGTCGGTTCCCTCCAACTTTTCTTCAATCAATGCTCTAACTGTACTTTCCGTTATCATCATTAAAAAAGGGACCTGCTGGTCCCCTCTATCAAATTTCCCTCAAATCGCGGACAAAGGTAATAGAATTTTATTATCCGTCAACTGGTTCATACAGCTGACATAAAGATAAATACGTTCTCTGAAACCACCCATTTCAAAAACTGGCGTCTATAACACAAAGACCATATGAATGAGTTGTTAAATTTGCGCGCTTACAGAAAAACTACAAACATGTTTAAAAACATATTTTTCATGGCATTGGTTGCCGCTTTTGCCCTTAATGGAAGTTCAACCATTGCTCAAAACAAGGCGAACCCTGATGGTCGATTGCTATCTAAATTCTCCAAAAAAGAGCTTAGCTCATTGACTGCAAAGGACCTTTCTTATTGGACATATTACATAGACAACTGCTACGAAATTGCTGACATTCCTAAACAAAAACTAGACGGTGTTCCTGAGATAGTTGCCCTGAAGAGCTTAGAAAAGAAAGACATTAATGTTTTTGAATTGGGTATTGTCCCCCATGAATTTGCTCGAAACTACCTCCGAATAGAAGGTACTGATAAGATGATCGTAATATTGGGTCAAACTGAAATTGAAAGTAATTACAAGGCTCTGGTCAAATAGAATCACTTCCGAAAAATGATAATGAAAAAATTATACGCTGCAGTAATACTAGTATGTATCGGATTTTATCACGCATCTGCGCAAATGACCATCTCCATTACGGATATCGGACCTGTGACGTTGGACTGTGGATCAGGTTCAGCGTTTGATCATACTTTCCAAGATGATAATCCCTCCGGCTCGTACGCACCAAATGCTTCGTATGAAATTACAATCTGTCCTGATGGTTTTGCTGGAAGCAAAGTCTCTTTCAGGGCAACTTCAGATATAGGCGATACATGGGACATTGATGATTCGGACACGCTATTTGTGTATGACGGTCCTAACACCGGTGCTCCTCTTTTGGGCGCTTTCAACAATGGAACAAATACTGTAGGTATCTCTGTGCAGGCTTCGTTCAACAACCCCACAGGCTGCTTAACATTCGTATTTGTGAGTGATGGAGCGGTTGAAGGAGACGGATTTGCTGGTATCACTACCTGCGGATATCCATGTCAACCGTTTACTCCAATTATTGGATCGGACCCATTGATGGAACCAGCAGATACTGGTTGGATTGATATCTGCCTTGGCGATACAGTTTGGTTAAACGGAGGCGCTAACTTTCCATATTCAGGAACGAATGGTGGAATCGGCTACGACCAAACAACTGGCAGTAGCACGTTTGACTGGGAATTTGCTGATGGTACAAGTTTCACTGATGAGCAAAGCGTTTTCTTCGTACCTACAGTAAGAGCAGGGTATTTCGTTGAAATGCGCATGACTGATACTCTAGGGTGCGTTGCCGCTACCACTACAAAAATCCGTGTCTCCACCATTCCGAATTTCTCAGAAACAGTTTCCCTTGCAAGTGATACACTTTGCTTCGGAGCTAGTACTATTTTACTTGGGGGCGTCACATTTAGCGACACCGCAGGAGTTGCCGCAACAGAGGGTTCATTTATCAACGGAGGCATTTTTGCAGGACTCACGTATCTTCCTGATGGTTCAGGAGTAAATTATGAAACCAATATTGAGATATCACAATTCGACTCTGGGCAAGTGGTCCAAAACGCATCAGATGTGTTGGATATTTGTGTCACGATGGAACATTCATTCTTGGGTGACCTTGAAATGATGCTTACCTGCCCGAACGGAACAAGCATTGTTATGTTTAACGCTTATACAGGAACTGGAATCGGACCACAGTTTGCAGGCGGTTTTGGTGGCGGTGGAACATACTTGGGGCAGGCCCTAGACAATGGAAATGGAACACCAGGCACTGGGTGGGAGTATTGCTTTTCTGACAATGCCATATGGGGAACCATGGGACAGGAGTTCGGGGCAGGAAACACCACTCCTGTTGGAGGGTCTACGCCTGGTAACGCCATGTCCGCTGGCACATACTTACCTGAACAATCGTATGACAATTTGATCGGATGTCCAATCAACGGGACGTGGACAATTACTGTAAGAGACAATCAAGGAATCGATGATGGTTATATTTTTGAATGGGGAGTATTGTTCAATCCTGATATTGATCCGAACGCTGAATTTTATGTCCCTTCCATTACCGATGGTTGGTGGGATAACGACCCTAGCATCATTAATAATATTGGAGACACGATAATTGAGGTCCTACCACCTAACCCAGGTGATTACTTCTACACCTTCCATGTGACTGACAACTTTGGCTGTTCATACGACACAACATTACAGATTCACTCTGTTCCACCGCTTGGGTCATATTTCGATGATATTGCTGTTTGTGACATGTCGTATGATTTAACTGCCGCTGATTACGAAATTCTTGGCCAATGGGATTATGCTGGTCCTAACGGTGGCACTGCATCATTTAGTCCAAATTCAGCTGCCAACCAATCTACCGTCACGGTTTCTCAATTTGGTGAATATCAATTCATTTACACGAGTGAATATTGCGGACAAGCAGACACACTTGTAGTCGACTTCAACCCAACTCCATCTCCTGTACCGTTAATCAACCAGACAATTTGCCCAGGAACAGATTTGACCTTTGATGCTGGTAACGAGGATATAGGCGCTAACTACGTTTGGTCTCCTGGAGGGTTCACAGGCCAGGTACTTCAATTGGATTCAATAACCAATTCTGGTGGCATTCAAGTAACGGTTACGAACGATTGCGGAACTGCAAACGGTGCAGCTACTATCACCGTTCACACGTTGCAAGTATCAGGTCCGCTGGATGTTTGCCTTGCAACTGAGGCAGATCTGCTCGCTACAGTTAGTACAAGTGGAGGCACTTGGACCTATACTGGCCCAACTGGTGGCACAGCGACTTTTTCTCCGAATGAACAATCTCTTATTCCTTCTGTATCAGTAAACGTTCAAGGTCCTTATGTTTTCACATTTACCGATGACGAGTGCAGCATGGTTAAAACATGGGAAGTTTACTTTTCTCCAGCACCAGTTGTAACCATTGGATTGGATACGAATAGAATTTGCGTTGAGGACAACATCACGCTATTCTATACGACCAACACTGATCTTTACGATACATTCGAGTGGGGACCATTTGGGACTAGTGCAGATACCTTGGTTATTGCTGGAACTGATTCTATGGGCTTTAACTTTATGGATACACTTTTCCATGTGACTGCAAGCATCAGTAACTTCTGCGGAACAGACGAAGACGAAGTGGTCTATCAAGTAATTGATTGCAACTTGGATGTTCCGAACGTGTTCAACCCAGAATCAAGCATTCCAGAAAATCAATATTTCAATATTGTTGCACTTGAGCTTCATCCAGGTAATAATGTCAAGATCTTTGACCGATGGGGTAGAAAATGCTATGATGTTGATAACTACCACTTGAACCCTTGGAACGGTGGAAAAGAGAAAGATGGTGTTTACTACTTTGTACTTGAGCGTCCGGGATATGAGGCTGAAACTGGATATGTGCATCTTGTGCACGGTCATCAGTAAACTAGTGTAGCGCTATTTATGAAAGTCATAGATCACTTAAAGGGTGCCAAAAGCACCCTTTTTTCCATTGAAATACTTCCTCCGCTGAAAGGAAAAAGTATCGACTCGCTATTCAGTGGAATCGAACCGTTACTTGAATTCAAACCATCTTTCGTGGATGTTACGTATCACCGTGAGGAATACGTTTACAAAAAACGACCAGGCGGTTTCTTGGAAAAAGTGAGCATAAAAAAACGTCCTGGAACAGTTGGTATTTGTGCGGCAATCATGAATAAATATGGTTTAGATGCCGTTCCACACATTATCTGTGGCGGATTTACCAAAGAGGAAACGGAAAACGCACTTATCGACCTCAATTTCTTAGGCATTGATAACGTGCTCGTTCTTCAAGGCGATTCTATAAAAACAGAGCCCAATTTTGTTCCTGAACCAGATGGTCATGCCTATGCGAGCGAATTGGTTGAGCAGGTCGTTAACCTCAACAAAGGCATTTATTTGGATGAAGACCTGACGAATGTAAAGGAGACCAACTTCTGCATTGGCGTGGCCGGATATCCTGAGAAGCATATAAAAGCTCCAAACCGTAAAACTGACCTGAGATACCTGAAGAAGAAAGTGGATGCAGGTGCGGAATACATCGTTACTCAGATGTTCTTCGACAATAAGGCTTACTTCAAATTTGTTGAGGAGTGTAGAGCTGCTGACATTACTGTTCCGATTATTCCAGGTCTCAAACCAATGACCACTAAAGGTCAAGCAAGCGTGCTGCCGAGTTTATTTCATATTGATGTGCCTGTGGATCTTTACGATGCTGTTGAAAAGTGCAAGGACAATGACGCTGCGGCAGAAATTGGAATTGAATGGTGCATTGAACAAAGCAAGGAATTGGTAGCCGCAGGCGTGCCATGCTTGCACTACTACACGATGGGAACTTCTGGTGCTACGAAATCAGTAGCAGAAAGGATTTTCTGATCAACGACCGGCAAGCATTCGCGCAACGTACTTGCCGATGATGTCGAATTCCAAGTTTACGGTATTCCCAACGCGTAGATGTTTGAAATTGGTATGCTCAAACGTGTAAGGGATTATGGCAACCGAAAATCCACTATCTGAAGTATCGAATGCCGTTAGGCTTACTCCATTGATGGTAATCGAACCTTTATCAACCGTGAAATTATCTCCTTGGTCATGCTTAAAGGTGAAGAGATGACTTCCACCTTTTTCCTCCAAAGACACAAGTTCTCCTAATTGATCTACGTGACCTTGAACGATGTGTCCATCAAATCTTCCATTGGCGGCCATGCACCTTTCCAGATTCACTTCGTCTCCTATTTGTAGTTGACCAAGATTGGTTCTACGCAGAGTTTCATCAATGGCTGTGACCACATAACGATCATTCTCCATCAATTTTACCACCGTCAAACACACGCCATTATGTGCTACACTTTGATCCACTTTGAGTTCAGAGGCGATTGATGAAGTAAAGGTGAAATGAATATTTGACCCTTGCTTTTCTAGCTGCGTGAGCTTTCCTAATGTTTCAATGATTCCTGTGAACATCTAGTTCGGTCCGGGTTGAGTATTTCTAAGCAACTGAACAAAACCATGAAGGTCGTGAGGCACAACTCCTTGGAGCCCAATCTCGTTTACCGTGCAGACATAATAGTATACACCATCGCTGCAATTCAATTTGGTACTCTGGTTGGTTCCATCCCATAGAATATCCGGATTTGTTGTTTCAAAAATCTTGAGACCCCAACGGTTGTAAATTTTCATGTCGATGCTTTCCACAAACGCATAAGGAAATGGCTTGAACACATCGTTGTAAGAATCGTTTCCCGGTGTGAAGACGTTAGGAAGGGTATAATTTGAACAGTTTTCAACGCAAACAGTATCTGAAATGGTCACATTTTGGAATGAGTCCACTGCTGCAATGGCATAGCATCCGGCCATCGTATTCTGCAACGGGCCATGTTCAAATCCATCCCACGGAAACTCGTGTTCTGCAACCACTTGCAATTCTCCACCATAGATCGGTGTGTAAAGAACCTGATACGAAACAATATCATCTGGGCATTCGGGCAATTGGCTCCAAACAAGATTATTGAACAGTCGCTCACAATCCGATTCAACAGAAATATCTTGATTACACGGAGGGATGGAATCGATTGGCGTGGTGCAACTTTCCTGCGACCAATTCTCAATAGGATATATGAGACCATCGATGGAATAATGCCCAATACTTTTTATTCGATAACATCTTTCCACGCCATTTGCCAAGCCTGTGTCTAAATAGGTATGCTCGGTGGTTTCTCCGATGTAAACAAACGCAAGGCCTGACAATTGTTGACGGAAAATCTCGAACGTATCATTCAACCATGGCACCGTTTCATTCCAAACCAACTGAATCTGATTATCTGTGCCAATAGCAACGATAAAAACCGAAGACGCTGGGTCTGATTCTCCAACCACGAACTCATTTCCAGATTCAGCATTAAAGAGCTCAATCTTATAGTTGAATTCTAGTTCTTTCGTGTTCATCAACGTATCGATAAAGATGGTATCATTCAAATTGAAATATGTTTCAACTATCTGATAATTAGTTGGAGAAGTAACATCTGAGCGATAGATACGATACTCGTAAGGCCCAGGAATTTGTATGGTATCCAACTCCGTGGGTTTGCTCCATGCCACATACATTGAGCCTAGCGCGACATCCGTGTTCTGCACGCTCACATTCGTGATAACTGGAAGGTCTCGCTTCAATTCAGCACAGAATTCCACTGATGCGTAACTGACCGCATCGCCTGGAAAACATGCCACCACCATGTAGCAATATTGCAAACCAAGCGTTAAACCAGCGCCACCATTATCGTCCAAATATGTTGTTCCACTAAGGCCAGTAGTTGAGCCAATGTACTGATATCCAGTATAGCTAGGCACGCCAACTTCGCACGTGTCTGGCACAAAACCGTATTCTTCAATTCTTCGGTAAATTTTGTATCCCTCAACTTGCACACAAGGACTTTGATCCCAGCCAAGCAGAATAGAATTTCCTTGCGGAGTGGCATTTGGATTTTCAGGTGCTGGACCTACAACCGTGATAAAAGTGGTGTGATAATCGACCAATGATACGTCATTGCCCGGTGGGTCATCTTCCACTCTGAAAGACATCATGTATGGCTGCAATTGAACGTGATCGCAGTCGGTTATCCAACGGAAAATACTCACTGCGGTATCTTGCGCAGATATCGGCTGATTGAAGGTCGCTGGGCTTATCGCCTGCACCAAAGGTCCTCCAGTTCCGGTCAAGGTTACAGGGTCTCCATCCTTATCCCAAGCTCGGACTGGAAACTCCAATGTATCTCCAACTCCAACACAAATTTCGTTGATGGATGTAACGATTGGCGGCCTGTTCTGACAAGGTCTGACCGTTACCTGCATATCGCGAATTGTATATCCGATCTGAACATACGAACCGTCTTCTCTTCTTCTCCACTCAATGATCTTTATAGCAAAATTGAATTCGCCTTGTTCTTGAGGTGAATCCCAGGTCAACGTGCCGGTGATTGCATCAATTGTGACGCCATCTGGAAACACATAACCGACAATTGGCTGTCCGCCTTCACCCAAACAAACGGTCAGCTCATAGCTCAAACTGTCTCCATCTGGATCATACGCTCCAGGATTATGCTCGTAAATCCGTTGGAAACACGCGTTGTCGATAGGTGGATTAAGAAGGACTGGTGTGCTGCTTGACCCAGAAAACGGATCAAAATCTATGTGTGTCTGGATATAAAATGGAACGTTGACCGAATTGGGGATATTGATGATCCCACTATTTCTGTTCGGATCTTCCATCGAAATGTCGTAACCACTGAAAGAAAAAGCTGCGTATGTATGCTCCTTAACATAAATATTCTTCCTCACACCAGGCAAGATCACCACTCCATCGCCATTGCCATTTGACCTTGGAACCGTATCCAAGGTTCCATCTCCCCAACGAACCTCCAACGCAGGTCTGTCGGCTGGACTATCAGGAACAGTATAAGTTGTAACGGTGGCTCGGACCCTCAAATCACCCAAATATTCAACTGTGATCTCTCCCGCCCTATTGTGCGTAGCCTTCGCCCCGAAGGAGGCAAAGAGCAGAATCACAATGACAAGGAAGTTTTTCATTCAGCTGATATAAGGCCTAAACCCAATAAAGTTAGGTTTTATTGTGGCGATGTTCTGTCAATAATCGATCAATTGTTGCTCTATGTTTTCTGGAAGCTCGCGGTATTCGTACTGCTGCGTTCGCAATTGCGGTTCAAAACCAGCTTCGCGAATGGCTTCTTGAATAGCATCTGCCGTAAAGCGATGTGGTGCTCCTGCGGCTGAAACCACGTTCTCTTCAATCATGATAGAACCAAAATCGTTGGCGCCAGCATGAAGACACATTTGTGCCGTTTGCTTGCCAACGGTCAACCAAGAAGCTTGAATATTATCAATGTTCGGGAGCATGATACGCGAAATGGCAATCATCCGCACATATTCATCAGCCGTGCAACTGTTTCGAATTCCTTTTACTCGTCTTAGCAAAGTTCCATCATCTTGAAATGGCCAAGGAATAAATGCAATGAATCCTTTGGCATGAGCCGGCTTCTTAGATTGAACCTCGCGCAGCCAAACCAAATGCTCAAAACGCTCTTCCAACGTTTCAATGTGTCCGAACATCATGGTCGCAGAACCCGTAATGTCTAGCTGATGCGATGCCGCAGCAACTTCCAACCATTCTTTACCCGTGCATTTTCCTTTAGAAATCAGCCTTCGAACGCGATCGTTCAGGATCTCAGCGCCAGCTCCAGGTAAACTATCCAAACCAGCAGCTTTCAATTCCTTCAGCACCGCTGTATGCGTCATTCCTTCCAATTTGCTGATGTGCGCAATTTCGGGTGGTCCGAGTGCATGCAATTTCAAATTCGGGTAAAGCGATTTGAGTTCACGGAACAGATCAGCGTAGAATTTCAACCCCAATTCTGGGTGATGTCCGCCTTGCAAAAGAAGCTGCTCGCCACCGTAGCGAAAGGTCTCCTCTATCTTCCTTTTATAGGTGTCAATATCCGTGATGTAGCTTTCTGCATGACCCGGAATACGATAAAAATTACAGAATTTACAGTTCGCAATGCACACGTTCGTGGTGTTCATATTACGGTCTATGATCCACGTAACCTTACCATCTTTCCGCTTGGTTTTGCGCAGTTCATTGCCAACGAACATAAGATCGGCCAAACCGGCATTTTCAAACAGAAACTGTCCTTCTTCTGCCGATAGAAACTCGGCCCTCAATGCTTTATCCAGTAGTTTGGTGCAATCCATTCTCATACGTGTTAAACACCACTTTCACGATTGTGTTCGTCTGGAACATCCAAACTGAACCTATGTTAAAGTTGGTACTTTTGCGGCAGCGAATTTACGAATTGACAGGGGCTTTCCTGTCGGGTTCAAACCAGATAGAAAACAGGTGTTGAAATGAGTAGAGAAACGGATAAGATAAAGGTTGGAATTTCATGTGGCGACCTGAACGGAATTGGGTTGGAAGTGGCTATCAAAACGTTTTTAGACGCTCGGATCTTTGAGCTTTGCACACCTGTTCTTTATGCTTCTAAAAAAGCATCGGCAGCTTACAGAAAAGAGCTGGACATCAAAGATTTCAGCTTTGAAGAAATAAAATCGGTTGAAAGCGCCAATCCGAAACGGGCCAACGTATTCAATGTGTGGAATGAGGATGTTCAATTGAACTTGGGAACACCCACAAAGGAAAGTGGCGAATATGCACTGAAATCGTTGCAGGCAGCAACCGCTGACCTGAAGAGCGGCAAAATTGATGTGCTACTTACAGCACCGATTGACAAGCACAATATTCAGTCTGAGGAATTCAAATTTCCGGGACATACCGAGTATTTGGCAGATGCGTTTGGTGTGGATGAATATTCCATGTTGATGGTGAGTGAAAATCTGAAAGTGGCATTCATGACAGGCCATTTGCCTCTTTCGCAGATCGGAAAGAACCTTTCGTTCGAGAGCATCATCAAGAAAATTCGTTTTCTGAACAGAACTTTGCCACAGGATTTTGGAATCCGAAAGCCGAAAATTGCCGTTTTGGGATTGAATCCTCACAATGGCGATGGTGGCGTGATCGGCACCGAAGAAAAAGACCTGATTGCTCCGGCCATCAAGAAAGCCAAAGAAGATGGCATTCTTGTTTTTGGCCCGTTTGCGGCTGATGGCTTTTTCGGTTCTGGCGCTTACAGTCAGTTTGATGTGGTTTTGGCGATGTATCATGATCAAGGTCTAATTCCGTTTAAGACTTTGAACTTTGACCAAGGAGTGAACTACACGGCCGGATTGCCAAAAGTGCGCGTTTCTCCCGACCATGGAACTGGTTTTGACATTGCGGGAAAAGGCATTGCGAGCGAACAATCATTCAGAGATGCACTGTTTTTGGGTATTGATCTTTTTAGAGAGCGCGAACGCTATGAGGACTACACTTCGGATGTGTTGAAACCACAGAAGGAAATCCGATTGGAAAATGATACACGAGGTCCACGTTCGGACAATCGCGGACCGAGAAAACCAAGGCCAAGTGCACCTAGAGAGAAAGAAGCTTCGGGTAGTTCTGAAGATTCGGAATAGTAGCGTTAAGGGTTGAAGCGGTTACCCCGCATCCCGTTTTTTCGGGGGCGGAGTAAGAGCGGAAAACCTGACCCCGATTTTTTTCGGGGGAACGCCCAAAAAATGAGTTAAAAATCAGGCATTGCAACATCAATTGAAATGTTTACTTTTGCAGCCCTCGTTCTGAAACATGGAAAGTTCTAGTGCATTCAAGGTTCAATTCTCGGGATTGAAATTTGGAAAACACAACTTTGAGTTTGTTGTTGACGATAGGTTCTTTGAAAAACTCGAGTATTCTCCGATTGAAAAGGGAGAAGTTGAAGTAACTGTTGAGTTGGATAAAAAATCCACGATGATGGTTCTTGACTTTGAACTGAAGGGTTGGGTGACCGAAAGCTGTGATAGATGCACAGTGGATTATCGGCAGCCGATCAGTGGAGAACATAGATTGTATGTGAAATTCGGAGACGAATTTGACGAACCTGATGAAAGCCTGTTGGTTATTCCCAGAGAGTCGTTCGAATTGGATGTTTCGCAATTGATCTACGAGTTTATAGGACTGAATATTCCGCTGAGGAAGGTTCCGTGCGATGAAAGTGGTGACACAACGATGTGTGACCAAGAAACTTTGAAAGCACTGAATGCTTGCGAAACGGACGAAAATGAAAACAACCCTTTGTGGGTGGAATTGAATAAGATCAAAGATCAACTGAAAGATTAACTAGTATTAAGTAGCGTATCATGGCACATCCTAAACGAAAGATATCCAAGCAGCGTAGAGACAAAAGACGTACGCATTACAAGACAGAGGCTCCAACAATTGCCTTGTGTCCGACAACTGGCGAACCACATCTTTATCATCGCGCTCACTGGTACGAGGGTAAACTTTACTACAAGGGAAAAGTAGTAATGGAAAAGGCATGACATATTCCGAAATTCGGATTTGTGCATGAAGGGATTGCGGCTAACTTAGCCGCAATTTTTGTTTAGAGGGGACGGAAAAAGCAACGGAATGACGAAGACCAGAGCGGCCATCACAGGAATAAATACTTGGGTTCCAGAGTACAAACTCACCAATGCGGAGCTTGAGACCATGGTTGATACCAACGATGAATGGATCCAGTCTAGAACAGGTGTTCAAGAAAGGAGAATTCTGAAAGGTAAAGACATGGGAATGTCTAAAATGGCGATTCCAGCAGTGAAAGGTCTTTTAGAGAAAACCAATACAAAGCCTGAAGATATTGAACTGGTGATCTGTGCCACAGTTACACCAGATATGCAGTTTCCGGCAACAGCCAATATCATTTCTGACCAATGCGGAATGGTGAATGCATTCAGCTATGACCTGAATGCTGCCTGCTCTGGATTCATCTACGCGCTTACCACCGCTTCCATGTTCATTGAAAGTGGCAGATATAAAAAGGTCATCGTTATAGGAGCTGATAAGATGTCTTCCATCATTGATTATACTGATAGGGCTACATGCATCATTTTTGGTGATGCAGCAGGTGCGGTTCTGATGGAGCCGAACGATGAAGGAAACGGACTGATCGATCACCAATTGCATACTGATGGTGCTGGTGTTGTTCATCTTCATCAGAAAGCGGGTGGTTCTGCAAGGCCTGCCAGTCATGAAACCGTTGATGCAAGAGAACATTACGTTTATCAAGAAGGCGCTGCTGTTTTCAAATTTGCTGTGACTAAAATGGCAGATGTTTCGGAAGAGATCATGTCAAGAAATGATCTTACGGCAGACGATATAGCTTATTTGGTGCCTCATCAGGCAAATAAGCGCATCATTGATGCTACTGCATCGAGAATGGGATTGGATGAGAAAAAGGTGATGTTGAACATTATGAAATATGGCAACACAACCAATGCTACTATCCCATTGTGCTTACATGAATGGGAATCGAAACTGAAGAAAGGCGACAATCTGATCATCAGTGCCTTTGGCGGTGGATTTACTTGGGGAGCGCTTTATCTTAAATGGGCGTACAACACTCCTGAATGACAATTCCATCGGTACAGAAATTTATACATTTGAACTTCAATTAAGGGAAAACGCATGGATATTAAGGAAATCCAAGAACTGATAAAATTCGTGTCCAAATCGGGGGTGAGTGAAGTGGAAATTGAATCGAAAGGATTTAAGATAAACATCAAGACTCCTCCTTATAAAAGAGGCGGACAACCTGAGGTTCAGATCGTTCAGGCCTCTGCGCCTCAACCAACAGCTCCTGCACAACAAGCAGTTCAGGCTGCTCCACAAGCAGCTGCTGAAGTTGCGCCCGCTAAAGCCGATGAAACTGCGACCAATGGCAACTACGAGGAAGTGAAATCTCCGATGATCGGAACCTTTTATCGTTCATCATCACCAGAAAAACCACCGTTTGTCGGGGTTGGCGATGAAGTGAAAAAAGGAGACGTGATCTGCATCATTGAAGCAATGAAATTGTTCAACGAGATTGAAGCAGAAGTAAGCGGAAAGATCGTAAAGGTGATGGTGGACGATTCTACACCTGTAGAATACGATCAGCCGTTGTTCTTGATCGAACCACATTAATTAACCCAAACCCTTTTGTTGTGTTCAAGAAGATTCTCATAGCCAACAGAGGCGAAATAGCCTTGCGCGTTATACGAACGTGTAAGGAGATGAATATTCAGACTGTGGCTGTGTATTCTACAGCCGACAAGGAAAGCCTACACGTACGATTTGCTGATGAAGCAGTATGTATTGGACCTCCTGCCAGTAGCAAAAGCTACCTGAACATTCCGAGCATTATTTCTGCTGCTGAGATCACTAATGCCGATGCAATCCATCCTGGTTATGGATTCTTGGCAGAGAATTCCAATTTCTCGAAGATCTGTCAGGAGCACGGCATCAAATTCATTGGCGCATCTCCAGAAATGATTGATGGCATGGGCGACAAAGCTTCGGCCAAAGCCACCATGATCAAAGCAGGCGTTCCTTGCATTCCGGGTTCAGAAGGATTGCTTAAAGACTTGGCTGATGCGAAGAAAACCGCCAAGAAGATCAAGTATCCGGTGATGATGAAAGCCACTGCTGGCGGTGGTGGAAAAGGAATGCGTGTGATCTGGAACGAGGAAGAAATTGAAGCTGCTTGGGATTCTGCGCGGCAGGAAGCTGCTGCATCTTTCGGAAATGACGGGATGTATATGGAGAAATTCATAGAAGACCCGCGACATATTGAAATTCAAGTGATTGGCGATCAGTTCGGTAACGTTTGCCATCTTTCTGAAAGAGATTGTTCCATTCAAAGACGGCATCAGAAATTGATGGAGGAAACACCTTCTCCATTCATGACCGATGAACTTCGTGATCGAATGGGCGAAGCAGCCATTAAAGCCGCAGCAGCTGTAAATTATGAAGGTGCTGGAACAGTAGAGTTTCTTGTAGACAAGAACCGCGATTTCTATTTCATGGAAATGAATACCCGCATTCAGGTTGAACATCCGATTACGGAAGAAGTGATCAACTACGACCTTATTTGGGAACAGATAAAAGTGGCGGCAGGAATTCCGATCTCTGGGAAGAATTATTTCCCTCAAATGCACGCGATTGAATGCCGTATAAACGCAGAAGACCCGTACAATGATTTCCGACCTTGCCCCGGCAAGATACTCACCTTGCACACTCCTGGAGGACACGGAATTCGCGTAGATTCTCACATCTATGCTGGTTACACGATTCCGCCATTTTACGATTCGATGATCGCCAAGCTGATTACAATTGCTCAGACACGCGAAGAGGCCATTGCCAAAATGCGAAGAGCATTGGATGAATATGTGATTGAAGGGATTAAAACCACCATTCCGTTCCACCGCAAATTGATGGATGACCCTGAGTTCATCAAAGGAAATTACACCACCAAATTTATGGAGTCGTTTAAGCTTTAAGCTTCAACTCCAACCACCTATTATAGTTTACCAATTCAGCATCTTCGCTTCGCGGAGAGGTAGTTTTCGTGAATAGTTTGATGCGGTCTTTCATTGCTTCATCGCGCACAGAAATTCCTTTCAGGAACATGTCCGAGATCAAGCCAAGCAACATATTTTCCCGAAGGTTTTCTTGATTTTCGAGCTGGTTACCGAAGTCCTTCCTGATCTGTTTCATCCGATAATCCAAGAAATCAGTATCACCCAATTCCAAGCGAATCAGGATTTCAAGAATGGCAATTCTGAACTTCAGCGGTTCAGCTGTATTCTCAAATCGGGCGTGATGATATAGTTGATTCAGTCGTTTGATGGCCTCTCGTGGATTGCCCATATCAAAATGAAAAATGGCCAAATTCAAGTAGACAAACACGATGTAGAAAGGCGTGTTCTTTAATTTTTCATTATGCTCTAATTCTTGGAGGATCGAAATCGCCTTTTCCATATCAACCTTAGAGTAATTGATAACCAACGAGTTGTAGTAGAAGAATAGAAACCGATCGTAATGCAAGCGATCGAACTCTTCCATTGCTGCCTTCAACTTTTCGGCCCATTGCAATGATTCTTCCGTCCTATCGTTCTTAAAAAGCGCATTTACCATGTAAGTAAGCATCTGAAGCTTGGTCTGATGATTCGTCTTGTTGAACAGTCTTTCTTGTTCGAATTCAGCATAGGTTACGCGCAAATAATCTTCCAAATTCGGATAATCATGTTGCTGCAATAGGATCTGACTTACGGCCTGATAGATCTTGAACCGCAGCGCTGAACTTCCCTTTAGTTCCTTGTTGTCAGTCAGTTTCTGAACCGTTTCCTGAAGCATGTCCACAACAGGATTATCAACCGGAGAAAAATTCTGTGTGATCTTGAGCCGGTACTTAACCGTGGCAAGAATGTCGTCTATCTGTCGGATAGACTTCAATCTCAATTCATTTTCTTGCCGCTTGAGTATGTAAGTTTCTGGGTTAATGCTCAAGATTTCCTGAGAAAGCCTGATGTATTCAGTGTAGATAAGATCAAGCAACTCCAAATTCTCTAATGCTAAGGCTCGTTTCTCTGCCTTTCCCAGAAAATATTCAGCCAACGGAAACAGATTTCGTGACAGATAATGCCTGGCAAGATTATACAGGTTGACTGCCTGCGTTACATCTTCATCCTCAAAATGCTGCACCATCAAGCTCTTACTCAAATCAGATTTCAATCGATTCTTGAGCCTGTAATACGGATTCTTGTTCCCATCTGGATAAAGTTTGGAACATGCAGCATCCTCATCAAACAGCTCCCGTTCTTTTCGTATCAAATCAAACAGCTCGATGTCTTTTCGGGGCTGATTGCTTGCAATTCGGGAAGAATAAACCTTGTAAAAACGGGACTCTTCCTTATTGAGTCCGAGTACCATAGAAGTAAGTGCATCCATTTGAGCGCGTAAGAAATATTGAAATTATGAAAGTATTTCTGCTAATAGCGAATTACATTTGGGTAAATGATGTTGGAAATGAAGCATTTTCTTAAATCCTTAATGATGTCGGTGGCCATGATCTGGTTTACCGCACAAACACAAGCTCAGGTTACCTACGAGTTGCAAATCGATAGCATCGTGGCCTTCCCTGACACCGTTGAGAATGGGACTACGGTTTCATTCTACATGATGATTTCTGTACAGAACACGCCTCTACTCTATCAAGGAAATATCTTCTTGGAGCTGGAATATGGAGGTAATCTTTATCCTGTAGACACGGTGGAGAGTGCAATGGCTTTTCTCAGCCCCAACTATCCGAATGCAATTCAGGCAACACATCGTTTTTCTACGGACAATGACCTAAGTATTGGTGATAACGTGGTGGTAGTTTGGCCTCGAATCGGAAACGGCACGGAACCTTTGCAAGTGGTAATTAACCCGTACTCGACAGTTATTACCTTGATTGAACCGAACGGAATTGATGAACGACAACGCACTTTAGATAAACCTATTTTCTTCCCTAATCCAACAAATTCTTTCATTCGCTTTATTCCTGAATTGGAATTGGGAAGTGTACAGATCTTTGATGCCCAAGGTCGGATGACCATTCAATCAAATAGTACAAGCACGTTGGATATTTCCGCATTACCCGAAGGAATCTATTTGGTGCAGCTAGAAACGTCAGAGGGGAAACTGTATTCTGAAAGATTGGTCATTTCGCGTTAAAGAACAATAAACGCGCATTCGAGGCACAACGGTTTGGCTAATTTTGCGGCAAACTTTGGCCATGCCACACAAAAAATACTGCAATAGTCTGACGAGTTACAACCGACTGCAAACCAGAGAAGTGATGGTTGGCAAAATCGGCATCGGTGGAAACAATCCGGTCAGGGTGCAATCCATGACCACCACCGATACAATGGACACGGAAGCAACGATGGCGCAAAGTATCCGAATGATTGAGGCTGGCTGCGAACTGGTACGGATCACCGCTCCTAGCATGAAGGAAGCCGCGAATTTGGCCAATATCAAAGCAGGATTACGATCGAAAGGGTACGAAACGCCCATTTGTGCAGATATCCATTTCACACCGAATGCAGCGGAAATTGCTGCAACGATTGTCGAAAAGGTTCGCGTAAACCCAGGCAATTATGCGGATAAGAAGAAATTCGAAACGATTGAATACACAGACGAATCGTATCAAGAAGAACTGGCACGGATTCGCGAACGTTTTATTCCGCTTGTTGAAATCTGCAAAAAGCATGGAACTGCCATGCGAATTGGCACAAACCACGGATCGCTTTCCGATCGGATTCTAAGTAGATATGGCGATACGCCATTGGGAATGGTGGAGTCTGCAATGGAATTCCTGCGCATCTGTCGCGATTTAGATTACCACGACATTATTCTTTCCATGAAGGCCAGCAACACGCAAGTAATGGTGCAAGCATATAGGCTCCTTGTAGCCACTATGCTTGAAAATGGAATGAATTATCCACTGCATTTGGGTGTTACCGAAGCTGGCGAAGGCGAAGATGGCCGCATCAAGTCTGCAGTTGGTATTGGAACTTTACTGGAAGATGGTTTAGGCGATACAGTGCGTGTTTCTCTTACGGAAGATCCAGAGTTTGAAATCCCTGTTGCCAAGGCATTGGTAGCCAGATACGAACAGCGTGTAGAAGAACAAAAGTCCATCGTTCCGTATTCTAATTACCCAATTGATGCTTTTCAATTTCACAAACGAACCACCTCTTCTGTTCAGAACATTGGAGGAGAAAATGTGCCGCGCGTGATTGCCGATCTATCCAATAAGGAATCAATCTCACCTGCCAACCTATTCGCTTTCGGTTATCATTATTCAGTTGAATCCGACAAATGGAATCTCAGCGATCAAGCTTGCGATTACGTCTTTATTGGCAATTCCAGTCTGAATTTCAATATCCCAGGGACGCTTGGAGTCATTCAGGATCATCAGGTCTGGAAAGCGGGAAATGCACAACATTATCCGCTTTTCGATGCTTCATCTTTTTCGAGTGCAGTATTTCGGTCGGACAAATTGAATTTCATTAAGCTAACGATTGAAGACCTAACGGACTCTTTTATCTCAAAATTAAAGAATGATGCTACCGTTGTTCTTGTTCTTCTAACTGAAAACGAACACGCTTTGGCAGAACTGAGAAGAGCAATTGCACTGCTGATTGAGCACGGATCGGAAACGCCAGTGATCATTCATCGAAACTATGATTTGGATGAAAATGAATTCCAACTTTATTCCGCAACTGATATAGGCGGCTTGTTGATCGATGGATTGGGCGATGGTTGCTGGATAACGAATACGCGTATTCCGAATAAGGTAATGAACAGTACTGCCTTTGGCATTCTGCAAGCTGCTAGGGCAAGAACATCCAAAACGGAATATATCTCATGTCCAAGTTGCGGCAGAACGCTCTTTGACCTGCAAGAAACCACTGCGAAAATCAGGAATAGAACCGATCATCTGAAAGGTATAAAAATCGGAATCATGGGTTGTATTGTGAACGGCCCGGGGGAAATGGCCGATGCGGACTATGGATATGTCGGCACAGGAAAGGGCAAAATAACGCTCTACAAGGGACAAGAAGTGGTTAGGCGTAATGTTCCGTCAGAAAGCGCTTTAGAAGCCTTGGAAGAGCTCATTAAGGAACATGGTGATTGGGTTGAGCGACCAACCGTTGAAGCATAAAAAAAGGAGCCGCATGGCTCCTTTTTCATTTTACATCTTTTCAATCAGCTTCTCGCGCTCCCACGATTTGCCTGTGAGCTCTTCCCACTTAGCTTTCATCTCAGCAATTCGAACTTGCTCAGCTTCGTAGTCAACTTTCTCATTGTCTTTATTAGCCTCAATCTTAATGACATACTGGTCAATTCTCGCTTTCAAAGCATCTGCCTCTTTCTTAATGTTCTCTGGCGAACGCTCCGTAGCTGTAGCTCCAGCATTGTCTTGTGCAAAGGTTTGAGTTGCTGTTAGCGTAATGGCACTTACTGCAAGTATAAATGTGATCTTCTTCATAGTTCAATTTTTCTTGGGATTAAAAATAGGTATAAAAAAGAGTCCCGATGAAATTCATCGGGACTCTTAAAATCAATTCAACAGATTATCAGTCTATCATGATCTTGCGAGTAACAACACCTTCTAAAGTGGCCACTTGCAACAGATATGTTCCTTTCGAAAGGTTCAAGTTCATGTTCTTGCGGAAGTTTCCGTTAAGAACAACACCTTCTGTGTAAACCTGACGACCTGCAATGTCAAGAACAACGATCTGAGCGTCAGCATCAACACCTGTTACCTCAACCACAAACCGTCCGTTTGATGGGTTTGGATACACAGACAATCCATTTTCAACTGCCTCGGCAATCGTTGTCGGAATATCCGTTACCTGAATAGCTTCACAGTATTCAGAAGTACATCCATTCTCATCTGTGACGGTCAAACAAACGGTGTATGGACCATCAACAGCATAAGCGTGCGTTGGGCTGGCAACTACTTCTGTACCGCCATCTCCAAAATCCCAAGCCCAATCAGTAACACTGCTGGACGAAGTACTTGCATCTGTAAAAGCTACAGAAAGACCAGTAGCAGCATACGTGAAGGATGCGTCAACAGTTGTTTCTGTAAGCGTAACCATCGCGTCACCTGAAGCACCATTATAGCCATCAACTTGAACATAGTACGTGGATCCAGCGGTAAGTCCGCATAAGTTAACCAAGCTGGTTCCGAATACGGTTGCACCCGAATTATCATCGTTAGCACCCTCAAGAACACCAGTTCCTGACAACAAATCCTGACAGCTTGCAGCCGAATAAACAGCAACCTGAGTATCATAATCAGAGTTATCAGTGCTCACCGTCATATTACCAGACGCTGGAGCTACAAAAGTGAACCAGACGCTATTCTCAAGTGTCAGCGAAAAGCTACACCATCCGCCTTGGTCACTGCAAGAAGCAGCTGCACCTGGAACCGCTTCTCCTGCCTCAACTGTTGCTCCAACGTTTGAAAATGGTCCGTTCGAACCCATCACGAGCGCGCTTGCATTGCAAACATCATCATTACTTGGAGGGAATGCACAACTAACCGAAAGTTCAAAATCGCCTATCTCAGTTCCATCATAACCTCCAACATAGATGTAATAATTTGCACCTACCGTGGTCGGAAACGAAAGAATGGATGTCCAACCACTCACATAAATATCTCCTCCATCTTCATCAAAATCGATTCCAGCATTGCCGCAACCGTCAGTGTAGCCGATTCGTGTATCATAATTTGTACCTGCATTATCGGTAGACAGCGTAACGAAACTTCCATCTCCCACAAGCGAGTACCAAACTCCAGCGCCTGGAACGATATCCAATTCATCAGCATTTGTTGCTAAAGTGGTGGAACCGAACACTACGTCATCGCAAGCAATGGCAATAGCACCTGTACATAAATCATTTGCAGGTCCGCAAACCTCAACAGTGATCGGTGCACCAGTTGCATCCAAATTAGCACAGATACTTCCACCTCCTTGTACAAGAGAAGGAAGGACATCCAACGCACTGGTAGTACCGAATACTACACCGCTTAGGTCAAGTGTAAGCGGATTGTAAACAAGGGTGTGGATAATGTAATCTCCTTCTGCCGTAACAGTAAAATCAGGTGTTGCAGCAGCATCTTCAATGATCAAACCTGGGTTAGAAGTAAGAACATACAATACCGAATATCCAGTAGGAACTACCGGAGCAGCATTCTCTGTTGCAGAAATATCCGCAGAACCAGCATCTAGACAAACTGGGCTTACATCCGCGGTAAGCGTTCCTGCATCAGGCGCTTCTACAGTTATAGGTGCTCCTACAACATCAAGCGCTGCACAAATGTTATTTGCTTGAACGATAGCCAGCACATCTGCTGCTGCAGTTGTTCCGAAAACAACGCCACTCAAATCCAATGTTGCAGGGCTGTATACAAGCGTATGAATCGTGTAATCGCCACCCTCAGTGACAGTAAAATCAGGTGTGCTGTTTACTGCTTCAATTATGAGACCAGGGTTTGAAGTCAAAACGTAAGCTTCTACGTACCCACTTGGGATAACGGAAGCTGTTGCTTCAGTAGCTGAAATATCAGCAGAACCACCATCCAGACATACTGGACTTGCATCGGCTGTAAGCGTTCCTGCAGCAGCAGTACAGTTACAAGTAACTGACAGCTCGAACTCTCCAGCATCTGAAGATCCTGCAATCCATGAAGCTACGTACAAGTAATACGTGGTTCCCGCTGTGGTAAACGCAGTAATTGTTGAAGGTCCAAATGTTGTTCCGCAACCATCATCATCTTGGTCGATTTCAGTCTGTACACCTGAACAATCTCCAGTCAGAAGAGTGATTTCAGTATCATACAGGTTTGCAGGGTCGTCAATTGTTGAGCAAGTGCTAAAAGTTACGTCTTGTCCATTTCCTTCGAACGTGTACCAAACACCAGCACCACTAGATGAAATTTGTTCAGTTGCAAACGTATTGTCGCCCGTAACAACATCTCCACAGGCAATGGAAATTGCATTTGTGCAAAGGTCATTTGCAGGAGGAGTACAAGCAGACGAAGTAAGGCTCAACAAATACGTTCCAGACTCGCCATATATTGATGTGACATAAATATAATACGTTTGTCCATTAACAGTTGAGAATCCCGAAATCTCCGAGGCCAGATTGCTCGGAAAGCTAATATCATCGTTAGACGCAACGCATGTTCCTCCACAAGTTGTCGATATCCCTAGATAAGTATCATATCCAGAGCCATCCAAGGATATTGTATAATCCGAACCATCGCCAACAAAAGAATACCAGACGCCTGGGTCTCCATCGGCACAAGAAAGCTCTCCAGTAGCATTGCCGCTAGATGTATTCCCAATAAATGAGTCACCACAAACTAAAGGTGTTGCATCCGCGCAAAGATCGTTTGGCGGGGCTGGTAGAGCGGCACATGTAACACTAAGGTCAAAATCACCAGTTACGCCTTGAGTTGTACTCCAGTGACCAACATATATGTAGTAATCCAAGCCTGCCCATGCTTCAAACGATAATTCTGAATAAGGTAAACAACCGTCATCATCACTACCAACATCAATGCGGTTGTTACAATCTCCTGCAAAAACTGCTATCTCGGTATCAAAACCAGAGGTAGAAGTACAAGTGCCTACGGTAACCAATTGGTTATCTCCACTATAGACATACCATACACCAATGCCAATGTCAGGAGTTCCACCTGTATTTGTGGCCCCTACGGTGGTCCCACTAACCACGTCTGAGCAAGCCACAGCAATGGCACCTGAACACAGGTCATTTGATGGAGCTCCACCAGAAGGTGCCGGTTGGGCAACAACAATTGTCGAAATTGCTAAACCAAGAAACGTCAGAAAAATCTTTGATCTATTGTATAATGTTTTCATGTCTTTCTTTTACGGGTTATTTCTTCTTTGAATTTGCATCTAACCAAGCTTTCTTCTCGGCTTCCGAAGCAAAACGCTCCTCCTTTACAGGAACAACAGCATTTATCTTCGCCCCAGTTGTAAGTTGGCTAGAAACGACCTTCATATTTGCTTTATATTCAGCAGGATTTGCTTCAATCCAAGCTTGTTTCTCCTCTGCAGATACGGCTTTAACCGAACCATTCATTTCAGCATAGGCCTCTGGATTTGCATTGATCCATGCTTGCTTTTCAGCATCCGAATCGAACTTCGGTATACTATTGCTCTGCGCCATTCCCACATGGTAGGAACCCACTAACAGACCAACAGCCACTACTCGTCTAAGTGTTTTCATGTTTGTTGTAGATTAATTAAGGTTTGATATTGTTCAGTCGTAAGGTGTGCAAGGTAGGTATTTCGCTTAAGAACGCAACATTTGTATCGTCCGTCACGCACAAATCGTGACTGCTGAAAGACGATTTTCGAACATAAACGCACATAACACATTGACCCGGACTAAAAACAAAAAGCCCTGCCAATAATTGGCAGGGCTTCCTTAACCGTAAGAATTTGAAGCGACTTATTTTACCTGGATCTTTTGAATCAGATTAGATGATTCCGTCATCACATTCAAAATGTAAGAACCTGATGAAAGGTCGATACTCAAGTTTTTCTTGAAGTTGTTCGAAAGAAGAATTGCTTCAGAATACACCATTCTTCCAGCCATATCAGTGATCAGCAATTGACCTTTACCTTCTGCGCCATCAATAGATACGGTAAACAATCCATTAGACGGGTTCGGGTAAACATTGGCCGCAATCTTATCAGAAGCGTCTACGCCTGTTACGACTTCACAATAGGTTACCGTTATATCATAGTTATTAGAACCTGAACCACAAGGGTACTGATCAAAAGCCAGCGGGTATATTGCCATAACATAAGTTCCTGGTGTAGCTGCGTAAGTGAGCGACCCACTGCCACAAACATCGGTTATTTCCGTAGCTAGCGGGGTACCAATGCTTGCACAACTTGCGGCTACGGCAACCACTAAAGGCATGCCACCACTAAATGCCACATCGATATTGGTGTTTTCTGTAACCACCAATTCAAACCAATCCAAGTCTCTAGTTCCTGCATCTGCCCAAAGTGTACCTGAAACAGAACCTCCGCAAGCAATAGACTCGTACGTTGAAGGGCCTGGTATGTTCAAACATCCTCCATTGACATCAGCACCGCAAGCTTCCGATTCTGCTGTGTTTCCTTGCGATGTGTATGAACATGGACACTGAATTGAGAATGTCTGTGTTTCAGTATCGATGAATTCGTTATCCACCAGAATCAGATATTCTGTTCCAGCTGTCAGGTTCATTGGGTAAGACCCCAAGGTGTCCGCATCTATCAAACACGTCCAACCCAAAGAGTCACATCCTAAACTGGCTGGTTTAAACATGTAATCCAGCCAACTATTTCCTGTTGCAGCAGTGATATCCAAAGTATGAACGCCACTTACAGAAGGCGTAAAGCTGTAAAGCTGTTCCTGACCACCTACATTGAACCCACAAGGGCCAGTGAAGAAGAAATCAAGTACACCTGCACCACCGAGTGTAAGAGTCTGAGGAGCACTACAACTTGGAATAGTGACAATGTCATCGCAAGGATTGTTGAACCCTGCAACCACAACGTTATCGATTGCAAAACCATCGGCCCAAGCGGTACCGTCATCGTGAAGAAATCCAAACATCATTTGGTCATTGAAGGTGTAATCGGTTCCGCTAACGGTGATGGTTGTAGGAAGCACAACTCCATCTTCTATCCATGACGGGTCTTCGGTCATTGCCAAATAAAGCCACGTTACGCCAGCATCGTAGGAAATCGTAAAGTACGCAGCGGAGCCCCATTCTGCGGTGTAAAAACGATCGAAAAGAAAATAGACAGAATCGAAGCTGGTCAGATTCAGAACAGGGCTATTCAGTTGATCGTTCGACATGTCGCAGTTACAATCATCGTCATTTGAAATGGCAAACTGGCTTGCATCGAGCGATGCTGGCACATCCCATGATCCGGTCATATAACTGGTTACACCAAAGGTCCAACCATCTGAACCAGTAGCCTGAACTCTTGTCCAACCTGCTGGCAGCGCTCCAGTTTCGAAATCTTCGACCAGGAGAACCCCGTAATTCTGTGCCATTGCAAACTGACACATGATGGCAAATAAAAATACGTATGTAAAAAGTGTTTTCATGTTTTGATTAAATAGGTAGGAAGACAATTGTATGTTCCGAACACTGAGAACTTCGGATGAGCCGCGTATAATTATTTATCGCCAGTTTTCTTAACCTTCGGCTCGGCAGTCGCTGCTTTTTCAGCGGCACGTGCTTTCATTTGCTCTTCCGTCATTACGGCCTTGCTCGTGTTTGCAGCATCAACGCGCTTTACAGTGGCAACACGCTTGTCAATCTTGGCAGCTTCAACCTTTTTCGGTTGCCCTTCAACCTTTTTAAGTGATTCTTTCGATTCCATTTTAACCCGAGTGGAAGTCGTGGTCTTCTCGCTTGCATTCTGAGCATTTGCCATGCCGAACGAAAAACAAACGAGGGTGATGAGTGTAAATAATTGTTTCATGTTTTTGATGTTTAGATTTTGTGTGTGTCACAAAATTAACATAAGCAACATGATTTATTAAACCTGAAAACGAGCGTTTTACAACGGTTTTCGATTAGACATAACCAGAGAGTCGAGTTTGCTAACCAGGGCTTGAAAACTTGGTCTTGAGCTTTCTGAAATTGGAACGGATGCGGGCAATTGTTCCTTTCTGTGGTCAACCTGTTTCCCGTTTTTCCAGAAACGGAAACATACGTGCGGTCCGGTGGCAAGTCCGGTGCTGCCTACATATCCGATAATATCTCCTTGACTTACCCGAACTCCAGGTTTGATGCCGCTCTTGATCTTGGACATGTGCAAATACTGGGTTGAATAAACCCCATTATGCTTCATTTTAACGTAGTTGCCATTGTTTGCCTTGTATTGAGCTTCGAGTATCACGCCATCACCCACGGCCATTATAGGAGTTCCTGTTGGTGCGGCATAATCGGTTCCCAAGTGTGCTTTGAAACGTTTTTGAACCGGATGAAAGCGTTTCATGGAATAACCAGAACTGATTCTCGAAAACTTGACAGGTGCTTGTAAGAACGCTTTCTTGAGATTGTTGCCTTTCTCGTCAAAGTATCCTTTATCGTTCTCGCCATCAAAAAAGTAAGCTTTTACCGGCTTTCCGTAATTGGTAAATGTGCTGGTAAGAATGTGGTCCATGCCTATGGATTTTCCGTCCACGTAATTTTCTACATAAAGCACTTCGAATTCGTCTCCTTTTTGGATGCGATAAAAATCGATTGTCCAAGCATAGATCTCAGAAAGCTCAATGGCCAATACTGGATCTGCTCCTTGCTTTTTCAGATCGACATACAAAGACGAATTGACCGTTCCTTTTACATACCTGATCTTCTTCTCTATATCCTTCTGGCCTTTGTAAACATGCAGGCTGTCTTGCAGGTTGAAAACCACGTATTCCGTAGCATTCGGTTCATAGATGAAACACATGGCATAGCCCGAAGAGTCCTTCGTACAGAAAATGGTATAAGGTTTCCCAGCAGCCAATTTGCGTACGTCAAAGACCTCTTTTGATTGACGGGCAAGTTGATCGATGGTGGCATAAGGAACTCCGTATGGGAGCAGAATGGACGAGAGATTATCGTTCTTACCAACCTTATCCTTTATTACAAGGAAGGAATCGGTGACCATTCCGTATTCCTCTGTGGTTTCGTGCTCAAATGTGACGCCATCTTCGGCAGTATCCTGCGTGCTGGGGCCACATCCCAACGAGAATATAATAGAACAGAACCCAACCCACTTCACAAACCTCAACATCCCCACGAATTAACTGCTAACGAAGTAGTGTAACGGTTCCCTGTTCAGAAAAATTGCTTCCGTCCAAACCTTTCAGGTCAAGTGTATAATAATACGTTCCTTCGTCTGCTTTTGGGCCACCGTTCACGGTGCCATCCCATCCCCAAAAATCTGTTGGTGGAATGGCTCCTTCATACTTGAATACGGGCCTTCCCCATCGATTGAAAATCTTCATTTTGGCTTCGACCATAGAATAGGTGAATGGCTGAAAATGATCGTTCATCTCATCCCCGTTGGGTGTAAATACATTCGGCATATCGTATTCTGGTAGGCCTTCTACGTAAATGGTGTAAGTGATGGAATCAACACAACCATTCACATTGGTAACCACCAAAATCACATCGTAATAACCACTATCTGGAAACGAATAATTCAGTGGGTTCATTCCAAGTATGGTCGAATCGAGAATAATCCATTCTGCCTGTTCTCCAGTAGAAAGCGCAGCTGTAAAAACCACATCCAAACTGTTCGATTCGTAGGTGGCATTGGCCATCGGATTCTCGAAAACCGTTACAGAATTGAGCGCGCTATCGACACATCCTGCATCGGTTGTTATCTGTAATACCACGTCATAGGTTCCAGCGGACGCATAGGTATTTGACACATTATTTCCAGTTGCTGTAGTTCCATCGCCAAATTCCCAGCTCCAGCTAGATACTGAGCCAGATGAAACCGAAGACTGATCGACAAAATCAGTTTCTTGATCCTGACAGACATCTGTTGTGGTGAACGCTGCCATCGGGTTCGGATTTACCGTTACCTGAATACTATCTGAAGCATCGCAACCTTCGGCATCCACGATAGTTTGCGTTACCCAATACGTTCCTGCCTGTGCAAATTCAATTTCTCCAGGAGCTTGGTTACTTGCCGATTGTCCGTTTCCGAAATCCCATTCCCAACCTACCACTTCGCCCAAAGCGCTGTAAGATTCATCATCAAACGTAATGGTCTCTCCTTCACATATCTCGCTGACATTGGAAGTTAAGCCAGGAATGATAGAAAAGCAGAATTGCTGAAGATTGTTCAGCCCACCAGTACTGCCTGTAAATCCCCAGAAAACCATTGGATCGCCAGCGAATATGTTGGCAATGATGTCTCCTGTGTAACTGGTTCGGAGTGACCCGTCCATGTATACATTCATGAGCATGGTGACCGGATTCCAACTTACACGCAACACATGCCATTGTCCATCTTCGATGTTCATTCCACTTACAAGCGCGATGACTGGTCCGGCAAGGTTATCTGCCGATGCGTGGTCGATGGCTCCATTGGCCATAATGGCAACATGATCTTGACCGAGATCTGACTGACTTGGGCCGTTATCGTAAGTGTCAATCTGTACAGCAATGGAAGGAGCAATTCCTTGATAGCCCAATCCGCCTCCAGTAGCACCAACAAGTGTGCTTACCGGTTGTAGCACGAACGCAATTCCATCAGCACCACTAGCCATTCCTGGAACATCTTGACCTAAATAAACATCAAATTGGAAATCGAAGGGGTCCTGAAGATTGATCTGCTCACTGTTCCAAACTGAACCACTTTGCGTGTTAATGGCTTCTGTAAGTCGGTAACAGTTACAGCTTAGTTGAACAGCATTTCCGTTAACCGCAGGTTGAGAAAAGGTACTTTCTGAAGTTAAAGAAAAGAGGCCGAGAAGCATGGCAAAGCTGATCAGCGAAAATCTTGAAATCATGTTTTAAGAATTTGAGGGCACAAAATACATCGTCCGTTAATACCAACTGGTTTAACGGAAGACGAATTTACTCCTATAGGTTGCTGAACCTATGTTTTGAGCTTAGTTCTTTTGAACAAGGTCTTCTACCCAACTTTTGCCCCAATTCTCTTTCTCGTCTTCTGACCAAAGTTCTGGAAAGAAGATGCGTTTCATAAAACGTGGTGGAAGGTATTTCTGCCAATTTGTTCCTCCAGTGGCAGGCACACCATCTTCATCTTTAAGCAAATAGCGCGCGGCTGTTTTGTAATGCTGAAGCGGCCAATTGATGTTGACATTGGCATCCAGCATCTTCATTTGAGCAATCAGTTCCTGGTCGTTCCTTTCCTCTTCAGAAAGCGTTAGGTATTTGGCCCAAAGGTTCTTTTCGCGGCAACGCACTGCCAAATTGGTCAGTTCTTCGCTGTATTTCTGCTCAAATTGTTTCAGTGTCAAGGTCTTCTTCCCTGTTTCCAGCTCAGTAGCTCCCGCTTTCCAGTAGATATATTCGAACATCTGACGGATGCCTTCCTCATCTGCTTTCAGGTTCTCGAATTTGTGTCGATGATCGATGTGTACCAGATTATTCATGGATGTTGAACAGATCTCAATCTTGCGGTACTGTGCGCTTTGGAACCCACTTGCTGGCAAAAGCGCCATTCTGAATCGTAGGAATTGCTCCTTGTCCATTCCATATTCCATAACACCATAACTCGTGGTCAGCGCCCGGAAATATTCGTTGATCCTTCGAACCCGATCCTTGAAAAATCCTGGCTCCAATTGTTCTTTCCAGCCTTTGTCCTCGCCATTCGGAAGTACGTTTCTACCATTGTTGGCAATCTGCTCATATTCGTGCAATGCCAACCTGAAATAAAGTTCGGTTATCTGATGATAGATGATGAAAATGAGTTCATCTGGAAAATCTGTTCGGGGCTTTTGCAGCGTCATCAGCGTGTCTAGGCCCGTGTATTCCCAATAAGGAAGATAATTGGAAAGCAACAATCCATCGAGGTAGGCATTCATATCCTGCCCCATGTTCTCGTACTTGTCTTGCAGTTTCTTCAGTTGTTCCTGCAGAAGTTCGTTGTTCATCAGTTCTATTTAGTGCGTCCGAAATTAGGAAAATCGATACCTGCGCAATAATGACGTTGGTCATGAACGCTCCATTGGCTGAATACTTAAATTGCCGCCAAATACGAAGAGGATGGAAAAGCAGATCATTATCGGAGCTGGGTTGGTTGGCTCGTTACACGCGGTTTACTTGGCAAAAAGAGGCGTAAACGTGGAGATTTACGAACGCAGACCGGATATGCGTAAGACAGAAATCAGCGCGGGTCGTTCTATCAATCTTGCCATTTCGCACCGTGGACTGAAAGCCCTTGACCGTGTAGGACTGAAGGAAAAAGTATTGAAAATGGTGATTCCGATGCCTGGTCGAATGATCCATGACATGGAAGGCAGCACCAACTTTCAACCTTATGGTAAAGAAGGGCAGCACATCAATTCTGTTTCTCGCGGAGGATTGAATGCCCTTTTGATGGATGAAGCAGAACGTTTAGGCGTAAAGATCCATTTCAACATGCGCTGCACCAACATGAATCTGGAAGCAGGAAAGGCCACTTTCAGGAACGAACTTTCTGGCGAAGCAACAGAAGTAATCGCAGACAACATTTATGGCACAGATGGCGCTTTCAGCGAAGTGCGTCATGCGATGATGATGACCGATCGATTTGATTATTCACAGACGTATTTGAAACACGGCTACAAGGAACTTTCCATTCCACCAGCAGAAGATGGCGGTTTCCGATTAGAGAAGAACGCGCTGCATATTTGGCCTAGGGGCGGCTATATGCTCATTGCGCTTCCAAATCTGGACGGCAGTTTTACCGTTACGCTGTTCCTTTCTTTCGAAGGAAAATATGCTTTCGAAAATCTGAACACAGAAAAGGAAGTACTCGATTTCTTTCAGGAGGTTTTTCCAGATGTGGTACCGCACATGCCAACGCTTGTAGATGATTTCTTCGGCAATCCGACCTCATCGCTTTGTACCGTTCGTTGTTTCCCATGGAAATACAAGGACAAGGCATTGATCTTTGGCGATGCATCGCATGCCATTGTTCCGTTCTACGGACAAGGAATGGTTTCGGGATTTGAGGATTGCTATGTTTTTGACCAACTGGCCGATGACCTTTGGAATGAAAAAGAACAACTCTTCCAGCAATTTCAAGAAAGCCGTAAACCAGATGTTGATGCCATTGCCGATCTTGCTTTGCGCAACTTCATTGAAATGCGCGATTCTGTTGCCGACCCCAAATTCCTATTGAGGAAGAAGATAGAGAAGGCGATCAACGAAAAGCATCCCGAAAAATGGGTTCCATTATATAGTATGGTGACCTTCTCAGAAATGCGCTATTCAGAAGCCCTTGCCCGCGGAAAAGAACAGGACAAGGTCATGGAAGAGATTCTCTCTTGGGATGGAATAGAAGCCAATTGGGCCGAAGAATCTGTCTTTAAAAAGATTGAAGTGCTGGCAACCAACTAGGGCCTAAACAGTCTTTATTCCAACCCGACCGAACAGTGCAACAGAAACGTAATTTCGGGACATCCAATACCCCACAATGAGCTCTTTCAACCCCTTATTAAGAGTGGCCTTTTTGGCTTTACTTATTGCAATCATTCATTCGCCTAAAAAGGTTGAAGCGCAAGGTTGCCTCAATGCTGATTTCGAAAGCGGCAACTTTACTGGCTGGACAGGAACTTGGGGAGATGGCGTTTGTACCAGTTCTCTGTTTGGTATTTGTCTTGCCTCAGCCCCAGATCCTTTCCAATACAACGGCCTCAATCAAGGCACCAACAACCAAGCGGCTGACGCGACTCCCGAAAAGAACCATTTCATTATGACAGGAGGGAATGATGCAATCGTTGGAGCGGGATTACCTGTTGTGTTCCAAGGCAATTACTCTATGCGTTTGGGAAATGCCCAAGCCGAAGATGGTGGCGAAAGCATCAGTTATTCCTTCTTAGTGAACAACTCAAACGTGAATTTCACTTATCACTATGCAGTTGTTCTCAATGCTGGCTCTCACTCTTCAGGCGAGCAGCCTTACTTCAGAATCAGGATGTACGATGGAAGTGGAAACCCGATAACATGCGCAACCTACGATGTGGACGCCAATTCGGCACCAACAATTGGTGGATTTATCAGTACGCCTTCGGTCTTGTACAAACCTTGGTCTTCCGTTTTCATTCCTCTGAACAATTACATCGGACAAACAGTACGAATTGAGTTCACCACAAGAGATTGTGACGCAAACGGTGGAAGTCATTTTGGCTACGCATACATCGATGCGGAATGCGCTCCGCTAGAGATCATCTCCTCCGCGCCAACCATTTGTGGCGGACAGACCGAGACACTGACTGCGCCAGCAGGTGCGGCCACC